>NZ_JAWZSQ010000024.1:0-80506 GCF_034096925.1 Patulibacter defluvii | reverse complement strand
GGCGCGCCCGCGACGCGCCGCCCGCTCCCGTGCGCGCTCGCGCGGGCCCCCGGACCGTTCGCCGCCGGCCTCGCCGCCGACCGCCGCTCGCCGTCCCCGCCCTCGGCCACCGGGGCCCGCGCCGCCGTCGCCCGGCCCGCCGCCCTCCGGCCGACCGTCGACCGACCCGGCACCGCCGCCGATCCGCGACCCCAGCGCGACCGCGGTCAGCGCCGCCCCGCCGGCCAGCAGCGCCACCGCCCCGCCGGTCTCCGCGTACCAGCCGGGCCCGGCGCCGGAGACCGCGTCCAGGAAGTCGCGCCCGGCCGAGATCGTCTCGTCCAGCCGCGACCCGTCGCGCAGCGCCACCACCACGGCCAGCGCCGCGCCGAGCGCCGCGATCGCGCCCGCCGGACGGGCGTCGCCGCGCATCGCCGCGCCCAGCAGCACCAGCGCCGCGATCGCCACCAGCGGCAGCAGCGGACCGCTCCGCTCCCAGCCCGACACCTGGGTGTCGAAGCCGACCGCGGCCCCGGCCGACACCGCATACTCGATCACCGGCAGCACGGTCGCGGCGAGCAGCGCGACGACCCCGACGGCGACCAGCGCCGCGCCGGTCCACCAGAGCGGCGAACGGCCAGTGGCCACCGGCGATCGCGGGTCGTTGGACCGGGACCGATCGGCGGCGGAACCTCTGCTATAGTCCCCCGCCGCTGCCCGTCCGGTGCTGCCGCTCATGCGCGCCTCCCGGCGGGAAGCTTCTCGCGCTTCGTCGCACCCCTGGGGTGGACAAGCTCGGGACTCCGGTCCCGTTGCGCTGTCCGCATCCATGGGGTCCGTTCCTTGCCTTCCCAAGTCGTCTGCCTATCTCGGAAGATCTTCATGCCCCGCAAGTACTCCCTCGAGAAGACCCGGAATATCGGCATCATGGCGCATGTCGACGCCGGCAAGACGACGACGACGGAGCGCATCCTCTTCTACACCGGTCGCACGTACAAGATCGGTGAGGTCCACGACGGCGCCGCCACGATGGACTGGATGGAGCAGGAGCAGGAGCGCGGCATCACGATCACGTCGGCGGCCACCACCGCCGAGTGGCAGAAGCACCGCATCAACATCATCGACACGCCGGGCCACGTCGACTTCACCGTCGAGGTCCAGCGCTCGCTGCGCGTGCTCGACGGCTCGGTCGCCGTCTTCGACTCGGTCGCCGGCGTCGAGCCGCAGTCCGAGACCGTCTGGCGCCAGGCCAACGACTACAAGGTCCCCCGGATCGCGTACGTCAACAAGATGGACCGGATCGGCGCCAACTTCGAGCGCTCGGTCGAGACGATGATCGACCGGCTCGGCGCCAACGCCGTGCCGATCCAGCTGCCGATCGGGGCCGAGGCCGAGTTCGTCGGGATCATCGACCTGGTCGAGATGAAGGCCGAGATCTACAAGGACGACATCGGCAAGGAGATCGACGAGGTCGAGATCCCGGCCGAGTACGCCGACGCCGCGGCCGCCGCGCGCGAGAAGCTGCTCGACGCCGTCGCCGACCACGACGAGGAGCTCATGGAGCTCGTCCTCGAGGAGGCCGAGATCCCGGTCGAGCGGCTGAAGAGCGCGATCCGCGCCGCCACGCTCGATCTCTCGATCAACCCGGTCCTCTGCGGCTCGTCGTTCAAGAACAAGGGCGTGCAGCCGCTGCTCGACGCCGTCGTCGACTACCTGCCGTCGCCGCTCGACGTGCCCGCGATCCGCGGCACCGTCACGGCCAAGGACGGCGAGGAGCGCGAGGAGGAGCGTCCGTCGGACGACGAGGCGCCGTTCGCCTCGCTCGCCTTCAAGATCGCGACCGACCCCTACGTCGGCAAGCTGACCTTCTTCCGGGTCTACTCGGGCACGCTCGAGGCGGGCTCGAAGGTGCTCAACACGAACACCGGCAAGAGCGAGCGGATCGGCCGCATCCTGATGATGCATGCCAACGACCGCGAGGACGTCGATCGCGTCTACTCCGGCGACATCGCCGCCGCCGTCGGCATCAAGCAGGTCTACACCGGCGACACGCTCTGCGACCCGAGCAGCCCGATCGTGCTCGAGGCGATGGACTTCCCGGAGCCGGTGATCAAGGTCGCCGTCGAGCCGAAGACCAAGGCCGACCAGGAGAAGATGGGCGTCGCCCTCCAGCGCCTGGCCGAGGAGGATCCGACCTTCCAGGTCGAGACCAACGAGGAGACCGGCCAGACCGAGATCTCCGGCATGGGCGAGCTCCACCTGGAGATCCTCGTGGACCGCATGAAGCGGGAGTTCAACGTCGAGGCCAACGTCGGCACGCCGCAGGTCTCCTACCGCGAGACGGTCCGCTCGAAGGTCGAGAAGGTCGAGGGCAAGTTCGTCCGCCAGACCGGCGGCTCGGGCCAGTTCGGCGTCGTCTACATCGACATGGAGCCGGCGCCGGGCGAGGGCTTCGTCTTCGCCAACCAGATCAAGGGCGGCGCGATCCCGGTCGACTACCACCGCGCGGTCGAGCAGGGCCTGAAGGAGGGCATGGACTCGGGCCCGAAGGCCGGCTACCCGATGGTCGACGTCAAGGTCACCGTCGTCGACGGCAAGTACCACGAGGTCGACTCCTCGGAGGTCGCGTTCAAGATCGCCGCCAACATGGCGTTCTCCGCGGCGGCCAAGCGCGCCAAGCCGGTGCTGCTGGAGCCGATCTTCAAGGTCGAGGTCGTCACGCCCGAGGAGTTCATGGGCGACGTCATGGGCGACCTCAACCGCCGCCGGGGCCGGATCGAGGGCATGGAGGCCCGCGGCAACGCCCAGGTCGTCAACGCCTTCGTCCCGCTGAGCGAGATGTTCGGCTACTCGACCGACCTGCGGTCCGCCACGCAGGGCCGTGCCACCTACACGATGCAGTTCGAGCGCTACGACGAGGTCCCCGGCAACGTCGCCGAGGAGATCGTCGCCAGCCGGACCGGAGCGACGGCCTAGCCGGAACGCACGAAGCTCCCGGACTGGGCTACCTTTCGCAGGTTCGCCCATTTCCGGAGCTGAACACCCAGCACCGACCTTTCACACGCAGAAGAGACTCAGGAGCGAGCAGTGGCCAAGGAGAAGTTCGAGCGCGGCAAGCCCCACGTCAACGTGGGCACCATCGGTCACATCGACCATGGCAAGACGACGCTGACGGCGGCGATCACGACCGTGCTGGCGAAGGCCGGCGGCGGCGAGGCCCGCTCGTTCGCGGAGATCGACAACGCGCCCGAGGAGAAGGAGCGCGGGATCACGATCTCGACGTCGCACGTCGAGTACGAGACCGCCAACCGGCACTACGCGCACGTCGACTGCCCCGGGCACGCCGACTACGTCAAGAACATGATCACCGGTGCCGCCCAGATGGACGGCGCGATCCTGGTCGTGTCCGCCGCCGACGGCCCGATGCCGCAGACCCGCGAGCACATCCTGCTGGCCAAGCAGGTCGGCGTGCCGTACATCGTGGTCTTCCTGAACAAGGCCGACATGGTCGACGACGAGGAGCTCCTCGAGCTCGTCGAGGTCGAGGTCCGCGACCTGCTCAGCGAGTACGACTTCCCGGGCGACGACATCCCGTTCGTCGTCGGTTCGGCGCTGAAGGCGCTCGAGGGCGACGCCGAGTACGAGCAGAAGATCCTCGACCTGGCCGAGCAGCTCGACACCTACATCCCGGAGCCCGTCCGCGCGCTGGACAAGCCGTTCCTGATGCCGGTCGAGGACGTCTTCTCGATCACCGGCCGCGGCACCGTCGCGACCGGCCGCGTCGAGCAGGGCGTCATCAACGTCGGCGACGAGGTCGAGATCGTCGGCATCAAGGAGCCCTCGAAGACGGTCGTGACCGGCGTCGAGATGTTCCGCAAGCTGCTCGACCGCGGTGAGGCCGGCGACAACATCGGCGCCCTCCTCCGTGGCACGAAGCGCGAGGAGATCGAGCGCGGCCAGGTGCTCTGCAAGCCCGGCTCGATCACCCCGCACACCAAGTTCAAGGCCGAGGTCTACGTCCTCAAGAAGGAGGAGGGCGGCCGTCACACGCCGTTCTTCTCCGGCTACCGCCCGCAGTTCTACTTCCGTACGACGGACGTGACCGGCGTGGCGAACCTGCCCGAGGGCACCGAGATGGTCATGCCGGGCGACAACGTCCAGATGGAGATCGAGCTGATCCAGCCGATCGCCATGGACCAGGGCCTGCGCTTCGCCATCCGCGAGGGCGGCCGCACGGTCGGCTCCGGCGTCGTCTCGGAGATCATCGAGTAGCAGCACCCGTGGAACAGGCGCCCCGCTCGCCCACCGGAACCCGCTCGCGCCGTCACGGCCGACGAGCGCGGTGACGGCGGGCGGGGTCGCCACCCGCCCCGGCCCCCGGAGCCCGCGGTGATCCCGCGCGAGCCCCCCGGGGGTCGCTCGCTGGGCCGGTTTCGCAGCGCGCCTCACGCGCCGACCGGCGAGCGGGAGGGCACGACTCCCGCAGCACCCCAGCACAGAGCTTCTTCCAGACAGCAGACGGAACGGTAAGTAGAGAGCCCCCGATGGCCGCAGCCACACAAAACAAGATCCGCATCCGGCTCAAGGCCTACGACACGTCGGCCATCGAGTCGGCGGCGAAGGAGATCGTCGAGACGGCGCAGCGCACCGGTGCGACCGTCTCCGGTCCCGTGCCGCTGCCGACGGAGAAGAACGTCTACTGCGTGATCCGGTCCCCGTTCAAGGACAAGGACTCGCGCGAGCACTTCGAGATCCGCACCCACAAGCGGCTGATCGACATCCATCAGCCGACGCCCAAGACCGTCGACTCGCTCCAGCGGCTCGACCACCTGCCGGCGGGCGTCGACATCGAGATCCGTCTGGCGGGCTGACCGATGGCTGCGATCCTCGCCAAGAAGCTCGGCATGACCCAGCTGTTCCTCGAGGACGGCCGCGTCGAGCGCGTCACCGTGCTGGAGGCCGGGCCCTGCCCCGTCACCGGCAAGCGCACCGCGGACCGCGACGGCTACGACGCCGTCCAGCTGGCCTTCGGCGCGTCGAAGGAGAAGCACGTCTCGAAGCCCGAGCTGGGCCACCTGAAGAAGGCCGGCGTCGGTCCCCACCGCCACCTGGTCGAGTTCCGCGACGCGGGCCTCGACGTCGAGGTCGGCCAGACGGTGACCGTCGACGCGTTCGAGGCCGGCCAGAAGGTCAAGGTCTCGGGCACCTCGAAGGGCAAGGGCTTCCAGGGCACCGTCAAGCGCCACGGCTTCGGTCGCGGTCCGGTGACCCACGGCTCCCACAACACCCGCGCCCCGGGCTCGATCGGCGCCGCCGCCTACCCGGCGCGCGTCTTCAAGGGCATCCGCGGCCCCGGCCGCATGGGCGGCGGGCGCGTCACGCAGCCCGGCCTCGAGGTCGTGCGCGTCGACGCCGACGAGAACCTGCTGATCCTGCGCGGCTCGGTCCCGGGCCCGCGCAACGGCCTCGTGGAGGTGCGTACCGATGCCTGAGGCACCGATCCTCGGCGGCGGGACCGTCCAGCTCGATGACGCCGTCTTCGGCGCCGAGTTCAACGGCCCGCTCGTCCACCAGAACGTCCGCCACGAGCTGAACGCTCGCCGGCAGGGCACCGCGAAGACGAAGACCCGTGGCCAGGTCTCCGGCGGCTCGGCGAAGCCGTGGCGCCAGAAGGGCACCGGTCGCGCCCGCGCCGGCTCGACCCGGTCGCCGATCTGGACCGGCGGTGGCACGATCTTCGGCCCCTCGCCTCGCAGCTACACCTTCAAGGTCAACCGCAAGGAGAAGCGGGCCGCCCTCCGCAGCGCGCTCTCCCTGCACGGCCTCCGCGGCTCGGTCGCGGCCTTCGACATCGGCGGCTTCGCCGACCCGTCGACCAAGGCCGCCGGCTCGCTCCTGAAGGGCTGGGACGGCTCCGGCTCGATCCTGGTCGTCCTCGCCGAGTCCGAGGCGCGGGTCGCCCTGTCGTTCCGCAACCTGCCGAAGGTGTCGGTCCTCCCGGCCGAGGCCGTCGGCGTCGCCGACCTGGTCGGCGCCGGGCGCCTGCTGCTCTCGCAGGTGGCGATCGACGAGCTCACCAACCGCGCCGCCGGCAAGGCCGCCGCGGCGGAGGAGGTCTCCTGATCATGGATGCGACCCAGGTCATCATCCGCCCGGTCGTCAGCGAGAAGAGCTACGTCCTCGCGACGGTCGGCAAGTACACGTTCCGCGTCCATCCGGACGCTCACAAGACCCAGATCCGGCAGGCCGTCGAGGCGCTGTTCGACGTCGACGTCGTCGACGTGAAGACGGCCAGCGTCAAGAGCAAGCCGAAGCGGCGGGGCACGACCAGCGGGCGCACGCGCTCCTGGAAGAAGGCCATCGTCCAGGTCGCCGAGGGCCAGGAGATCCCGATCTTCCAGTCGCTCGATCTCAACCCGGCCGGCTCCGAGGAGTAGTCATGGGTATCCGCAAGCCGAAGCCCACCACTCCCGCCCAGCGGTTCGCGACCTACGCGGACTTCGCCGAGATCACGAAGACCGAGCCGGAGCGCTCGCTCGTCGAGGGTCTGACGAAGAGCGGTGGCCGCAACAACAACGGCCGCAAGACGGCGCGTCACCGGGGCGGCGGGGCCAAGCGCCTCTACCGCCGGATCGACTTCAAGCGCGACAAGGACGGCGTGCCCGCCAAGGTCGCCGCGATCGAGTACGACCCGAACCGGACCGCGTACATCGCGCTGCTGCACTACGCCGACGGCGAGAAGCGCTACATCCTGGCGCCGCGCAACCTGCAGGTCGGGACCAGCGTCCAGAGCGGGGCCGAGGCCGACATCAAGGTCGGCAACGCGCTCCAGCTGAAGGACATCCCGGCCGGCACCGTCGTCCACAACGTCGAGCTGCAGCCCGGCAAGGGCGGCCAGCTCGGTCGTTCGGCGGGGTCGTCGATCCAGCTGATGGCGAAGGACCAGGGCATGGCGACCCTGCGCCTGCCGTCCGGCGAGATGCGCCTGGTCCGCGAGGACTGCCGCGCGACCGTCGGCAGCGTCGGCAACGCCGACCACCAGAACGTGAAGATCGGCAACGCCGGCCGCAAGCGTCACATGGGCATCCGCCCGCAGACGCGCGGCACGGCGATGAACCCGGTCGATCACCCGCACGGCGGCGGCGAGGGTTCCACCACGCCCGGTCGTCACCCGGTCACCCCGTGGGGCGTTCCCACGCTGGGGTACCGCACCCGTAAGAAGAACAAGCCGTCCGACCGCTACATCGTGCGCGGTCGCCGTCGCGGCAAGGGCAAGAGGAAGTAGCCCCGATGAGCCGTTCGAGCAAGAAGGGGCCGTGGATCGAGGAGCGACTGATGTCGCGCATCGAGTCCATGAACGCCGCCAACGAGAAGAAGCTGATCAAGACCTGGTCGCGCGCCTCGACGATCTTCCCGGAGATGGTCGGGCACACGATCGCCGTGCACGACGGGCGCAAGCACGTCCCGGTGTTCGTGTCGGAGTCGATGGTCGGCCACAAGCTGGGCGAGTTCGCGCCCACCCGGACCTACCGCGGTCACGGGGACACCGCCAAGAGGCGCTGATCCATGGCTGACGAGACCCCCAACAACGACACCACCGACGAGCCGCAGGCCGAGGTGACCCCGGAGCCCGAAGCGGTCGCCGAGGAGCCGAAGGTCGAGGAGGCTGCCGCGACCGCCGAGGATTCGGCGGCCGAGGAGGCTGCGGACGTCCAGGACGAGGTCGTCGAGGACGAGGCGAGCGAGGAGGCCGACGAGGCCCCCGCGGCGCACGACCACGATCATGACCACGACCACGATCACGACCACAGCCACGCCGCACCGGTGCAGCAGGTTCGTGGCGGCGCCCGGGCCGACGCCCGCCGCGCTCGCCGCGCCCAGCCGGCCGGTGAGGCCCCGGTCGTCCGTGCCGTCGCCAAGTACGTGCGCACGACGCCCCGCAAGGCGCGCCTGATCGCGGACCTGATCCGCGACAAGGACGTCGAGCAGGCTCGCGCGATCCTGGCCCACAGCACGCGCTCCGCCGCGCAGGACTGGAGCAAGGTGCTCGAGTCCGCCGTCGCCAACGCGGAGAACAACCACGAGCTGATCGGGGACGACCTGCGGATCAAGACCGTGGTCGCCGACGACGGCCCGACGCTCAAGCGCTTCCAGCCGCGGGCCCAGGGCCGCGCGTACCGGATCAACAAGCGCACCAGTCACCTGACCATCCAGCTCACGCCGAAGGACGAGGTCTGACATGGGACAGAAGGTCCATCCCGAGTCGATGCGCGTGGGCTACATCCACGACTGGAAGAGCCACTGGTTCAGCGCGCAGAACACCGCCGACTTCCTCGATGAGGATCGCCAGATTCGCGATCACATCCAGGGGCGGCTCGCCCACGCCGGTCTCTCGGACATCACGATCCGGAAGAACAAGAACGAGGTCGAGGTGTCCATCCGGACCGCTCGCCCCGGCGTGGTGATCGGCAAGTCCGGCGTCGAGGTCGACGCCCTGCGCAAGGACCTGCACCGCATCACCAAGAAGCAGGTCAAGGTCAACATCCTCGAGGTTCGCCGTCCGGAGCTGGACGCGAAGCTCGTGGCCCAGTCCGTGGCCGAGCAGCTGCAGAACCGCGTCGCCTTCCGGCGCGCGATGAAGCGCGCCCTCACGAGCGCCATGCGCTCGGGCGCCAAGGGCTGCAAGATCCAGGTCGGCGGCCGCCTCGGCGGTGCCGAGATGTCGCGCACCGAGTCCTACCAGGACGGTCGCGTGCCGCTGCACACGATGCGCGCCGACATCGACTACGGCTTCTACGAGGCCCGTACGACGTTCGGCCGGATCGGCGTCAAGGTCTGGGTCAACAAGGGCGAGATCATGCCCGAGGGCTACGGCGGATCGGATCTGACCGACGTCGACGGCCCGAGCACCCAGGATCGCGACCGTCGGCGTGGCCGGCGGGACGACCGTGGCGGCGATCGCGGCGGCTTCCGCGGCGATCGCGGCGGTGACCGTGGCGGGCGCGGCCCGGGCCGTGGGCCCGGCGGCGGCGGTCGTCCGGGCGGGCCCGGCGGTGGCCGTGGCCGTGGACCCCAGGGAGGTCGCTGATGCTCGCTCCGAAGCGCGTCAAGCACCGCAAGGTGCACCGTGGCCGCAAGCGCGGCCTGTCGCGGGGTCAGAACCGCGTGCAGTTCGGTGAGTACGGGATCAAGACCCTCGAGGCCGGTTGGATCACCAACCGTCAGATCGAGGCCGCGCGTATCGCGATGACCCGCAAGATCAAGCGTGGCGGCAAGGTCTGGATCAACGTCTTCCCGGACAAGTCCGTGACCAAGAAGCCGGCCGAGACCCGCATGGGCTCGGGCAAGGGCTCGCCCGAGGGCTGGGTCGCCGTCGTCAAGCCGGGCCGCGTGATGTTCGAGCTGGCCGGCGTGCCGGAGCCCCTCGCTCGCGAGGCGATCCGGCTGGCCGGGCACAAGCTGCCCGTGAAGACCAAGTTCGTGACCGCGGAGGACGAGTGATGCGTCCCCAGGAGCTGCGCGACCTCGACGACGAGAAGATCGCCGAGCAGATCGCCACCGCACGCAAGGAGATCTTCGGTCTGCGCTTCCAGCAGGCGACCGGAGAGCTCGAGAACACTTCCACGCTGCGCACCGCGCGCCGCGACCTCGCTCGCGCGCTCACCATCGCGCGTCAGCGGGGCATCGACGTGGACGGGATCCGCTGATGGCCGACGAGAACACCGAGAACACCGAAGCGGCCGTCGACGAGGCCGCCACCGAGGCCGCCGAGGCGACCGAGGAGACCACCGAGGCCGCCGCCGAGGCGACCCCGGAGCCCCCTGCCGAGGAGCAGGCCGCCGCCGAGCCGAAGGTCGAGGGCCCGCCCGCCGACCTCTCGCCGTCGCAGCGCCGCCAGTGGTACCGCCAGCGGTCGGGCAACGTCGCCAAGCCGCCGCGCTCCCCCGAGGAGCGGGCTCGCGAGCGCGCCGAGGCCCGCAAGGCCAAGGCCGTCGCGCGGCGTCGCCGTCGGCTCCAGGAGCGCGAGCGCAAGAAGGCCGACCCGGCGCACCCGCGCACGGGCACCCCGGCCGTCGAGCGCGAGCCCGGGCGGGTCCAGATCCGCCAGGGCGTCGTCAGCTCCGCCACCGGCGACAAGACGATCATCGTGCGGATCGACGCCCAGAAGCGTCACCCGAAGTACCACAAGATCGTCCGTTCCTCGTCGAAGCTGCAGGCGCACGACGAGAACAACGAGGCCGGCGTCGGCGACACGGTCCGCGTGCGTTCCTCGCGGCCGATGTCGAAGACCAAGCGCTGGGCGCTCGCCGAGATCGTGGAGCGTGCCAAGTGATCCAGAACGAGTCCCGCCTGAAGGTCGCCGACAACACCGGCGCCCGCGAGATCCTCACCATCCGCGTGCACGGCGGCTCCCGCCGTCGCTACGCGCGGGTCGGCGACACGATCACCGCGACCGTCAAGTCGGCGACGCCGAACGGCTCCGTCAAGAAGGGCGAGGTCGTGAAGGCCGTCGTGGTTCGAACCCGCAAGGAGTTCGGCCGCGAGGACGGCACCTACATCGCGTTCGACGAGAACGCGGCCGTCATCATCGACGCCAACAACAACCCCCGTGGCACCCGCATCTTCGGGCCGGTCGCGCGCGAGCTGCGCGAGCGGTCCTTCATGAAGATCGTGTCGCTGGCGCCGGAGGTGCTCTAGCATGGGCCTTCGTATCCGTCGCGACGACACGGTCGTCGTGATCAGCGGCAAGGACCGCGGCAAGACCGGCACCGTCCTGCAGGTCGACCCCGCCAAGGAGCGCGTGGTCGTCGAGGGCGTGAACCTGGTCAAGCGCCACCAGCGGCCCAACCCCATGGCGACGCCCGGCAGCCCCGCTGCCCAGGGCGGCGTGATCGCCAAGGAGGGGCCGATCCACGTCTCCAACGTCATGCTCGTAGACCCGAAGACCAACAAGCCCACCCGCGTGGGCGTGACCCGCGGCGAGGACGGCCGCGCGACTCGCGTCGCGCGCCGCTCCGGCCAGCCGATCGACTGAGGTAGTTGCGATGAGTGCGACCACGACCGCGCGACTGAAGACGCAGTACCTCGAGCAGATCCGCCCCCAGCTCTTCGAGCAGGGCGACTACACGTCGATCATGCAAGTCCCGCGGCTCGAGAAGATCACCCTCAACATGGGCCTCGGCGAGGCGAAGCAGGACAACAAGACCTTCGCCGCCGCCGTCGAGCAGCTGACCGCGATCGCGGGCCAGCAGCCGAGCGTGCGCCGGGCCCGCAAGTCGATCGCCGGCTTCAAGCTGCGCGAGGGCATGCCGGTCGGCGCGGCGGTGACGCTGCGCGGCGAGCGCATGTACGAGTTCCTCGACCGTCTGCTCTCGATCGCGCTGCCGCGCGTCCGGGACTTCCGGGGCCTGAAGACGACGAGCTTCGACGGCCGCGGCAACTACTCGATCGGCGTCCGCGAGCAGATCATCTTCGCGGAGATCGACTACGACGCGATCGACCAGATCCGCGGGCTCGACATCAACATCACGACGAGCGCGAAGACCGACGGCGAGGCGTTCGCGCTGCTCGACGCCTTCGGGTTCCCGTTCTCGCGCGAGGGGAAGCGTCCCGAGGGCGCTCCGCCGCCGCGCGAGCTGTCCACGACCACCCAGGGGAGCTGACCCATGGCGAAGACCTCTCAGCGCGTCCGCCAGGCGCGCCCCTCGAAGTACCAGACCCGCGAGTACACGCGCTGCCGCAGCTGCGGCCGGTCGCGCGCGGTCTACCGCAAGTTCGGCGTGTGCCGCATCTGCCTGCGCGAGCTGGCGCACAAGGGCTACATCCCCGGCATGACGAAGAGCAGCTGGTAACCCATGGCGACGACTGACCCGATCGCGGACCTCCTGACCCGGATCCGCAACGCGATCACCGCCGCTCACCGGACGGTCGACGTCCCGGCCTCGAACGCGAAGCGCGAGATCGCCCGCATCCTCAAGGAGCAGGGCTACATCTCCGACGTGACCGTCGAGCCGGCGAAGGACACGCCGGGCGAGGTGCTCCACATCACGCTGAAGTACACCAAGGACCGCAGCTCGGCCATCACCGGCCTCCGCCGCGTGTCCCGCCCCGGCCAGCGCTACTACGTCGGCTCGGGCGAGGTCCCGAAGTCGCTGGGCGGCCTGGGCACCATGATCGTTTCCACGTCGAGCGGCGTCATGACCGGTCACGAGGCTCGCGCTGCGGGCGTCGGTGGCGAGGTCTGGGCCGAGGTTTGGTGAGGCGCGCATGAGCCGCATCGGACGCAAGCCGATCCCCGTCCCGAGCGGGGTCGACATCACCATCGAGCCCGGCGCCGTCTCGGTCAAGGGCCCCAAGGGCACGCTGTCGGAGGCCATCCACCGCGACATCACCGTCACCCAGGAGGGTGCGGAGATCCTGGTGACCCGGCCGACCGACCGTGGGCCGCACCGCGCGCTGCACGGCCTCAGCCGCAGCCTGATCGCCAACATGGTCGAGGGCGTCACCGACGGCTTCACCAAGACGCTGGAGATCCAGGGCGTCGGCTACCGCGCCGCGCTCAAGGGCAAGAACCTCGAGCTGGCCCTCGGCTACTCGCACCCCGTCGCGATCGAGGCCCCCGAGGGCATCGAGTTCGAGGTGCCGCAGCCGACCCGGATCGTGATCAAGGGCACGAGCAAGCAGCTCGTGGGCGAGATCGCGGCCAAGATCCGCAAGCAGCGGCCGCCGGAGCCCTACAAGGGCAAGGGCATCCGCTACGAGGGCGAGTACGTCGTCCGGAAGGTGGGCAAGCGCGCATGAGCGTCGTCACCAAGGAGGCGCGCCGCCTCAAGCGTCGGCGCCGCGTGCGGGCGAAGGTCTCCGGCACTGCCGAGCGGCCGCGCATCGCCGTGTTCCGCAGCAACCGCGGGATCTTCGCCCAGCTCATCGACGACGAGCGCGGGCACACGATCACGGCCGTCCAGTGGACCGAGCCGGAGCTGCGGGACCTGCCGAAGAAGGACCAGGCCGCCAAGGCCGGCCAGCTGCTGGCCGAGCGCGCCAAGGCCGCCGGGGTCGAGACCGCCGTGTTCGATCGCGGCGGCTACCAGTACCACGGACGCGTGCAGGCGTTCGCCGAAGCGGTCCGCGAGGGCGGGCTCACCGTCTAGGAGCCCTGAGCAATGGCTATCGATCGAACTGTCAGCCCCGTCGGGTTCGACCTGCAGGAGCGGGTCGTCGAGATCAACCGCGTCGCCAAGGTCGTGAAGGGCGGCCGCCGGTTCTCGTTCACGGCCCTCGTGGTCGTCGGCGACGAGAACTCGGTGGTCGGCGTCGGCTACGGCAAGGCCAACGAGGTCCCGACCGCGATCCAGAAGGCCGTCGAGCGTGCGAAGAAGGACCTCTTCAAGGTCCCCAAGCACGGCTCCACGATCACCCACCCGGTGATCGGGCGCTTCGGCTCCGGTCAGGTCCTCCTGAAGCCGGCCTCGCCGGGTACCGGCGTGATCGCCGGTGGCGGCGTCCGCGCCGTGCTCGAGCTGGCCGGCCTGCACGACATCCTCAGCAAGAGCCTCGGCTCGCAGAACCCGATCAACCTGGTCAAGGCCACGGTCGACGGGCTCCAGCAGCTGCGGACCCCCAAGGAGGTCGCCGACCTCCGTGGGCTCAGCGTCGCCGACGTGCTCGGCCTGCAGGCCCGCGAGGCCGAGGCCGTCGCCGAGGGCGCCGAGTCCGAGTCCGAGTCCGAGGAGGTCCCGGCGTGAGCACGCTGAAGGCCACCCAGTTCAAGTCGGCGATCGGCAGCAACCAGGCGCAGCGCGACACCCTGCGCTCGCTCGGGCTGCGTCGGATCGGCCACACCGTCGAGGTCCAGGACACGCCGCAGCAGCGCGGTGCGCTGCACGCGGTGCGCCACCTGGTGCGCGTCGAGGAGGCGTGATGAGCACCGAACAGAACACGGCTCCCACCACCACCCCCGACTCCCAGTCGCTCGCCGAGACCGGGCTCCACTCGCTGAAGCCCGCTCCGGGCAGCCGCAAGCCGCGCAAGCGCGTCGGCCGCGGCCACGGCTCGGGCACCGGCAAGACCTCCGGCCGCGGCCACAAGGGCGCCGGTTCGCGCTCGGGCGCCAAGGACCGGAGCGGCTTCGAGGGCGGTCAGAACCCGCTCCAGTCGCGGATGCGCAAGCTGCGCGGTCCGAACAAGAAGACGTCGATGCCGTTCGAGCGGTTCCGCACGGCCACCCAGCCGGTGAACCTCGACGACCTGGCCGACCGCTTCGAGTCCGGCGCCGAGGTGACCCTCGACGCGATGCGCGCGAAGGGCCTGGCCACCCGCAAGGACGTGCCGGTGAAGGTGCTCGGCCGCGGCGAGCTGCAGGGCCCGCTGACGGTCCACGCCCACCGCTTCAGCGCCTCGGCGCAGCAGGCGATCGAGGCCGCTGGCGGCACGGTCGTCGTCGTCGAGGACTGACCCAGGAAGTCCGGTCGCGCCGGCGATGCTCCCTGCGCACCTCGCTCGGAGCCGCCGGTGCGTACCATCCTGATTCCCGGCGCGGGCCCGCACGGCCCGCGTCGTCCGTTTCACCGGGACGCGCCACGGCCGTCCCTGCCGTCTGACCGTCCACCGCCACTGCGAGCACCAGCACGATGATCCGCATCCTTACCGGCGCGTTCACCGTTCCCGAGATCCGCAAGAAGATCGGTTTCGCGCTGCTGATGCTGGCGCTGTACCGGATCGGTGCGCAGATCCCGGTGCCGGGCGTGTCCTCCGAGGGCGTCAAGGCGCTGCAGGAGTCCGCGTCGTTCCAGGGCGGCGGTGCGCTGCAGCTGCTGAACGTCTTCTCGGGCGGGGCGCTGAGCCAGATCGCGATCTTCGCGCTCGGGATCATGCCCTACATCACCGCGTCGATCGTGCTGCAGCTGCTGCAGGTCGTGGTGCCCTCGCTGGAGAAGCTGAAGCAGGAGGGCGAGATCGGCCAGCAGCGGATCACGCAGTACACCCGTTACCTGACCGTCGCGCTGGCGGCCGGGCAGTCGGTGGCCTACGTCTTCCTCTTCAAGTCGCTCTCGAGCCAGGCCGGCGAGCCGCTGATCGCGGACTTCGGTGCCGGTCGGGTCTTCATGATCGCCGTGTCGCTGACCGCGGGCGCGATGATCGTGATGTGGATGGGCGAGCTGATCACGCAGCGCGGGATCGGCAACGGCATGTCGCTGATGATCTTCGCCTCGATCGTGTCGGGGCTGCCGTCGGGCGTCAGCAACTGGTGGCAGAGCGGCGACCAGGTCTTCAAGGTGATCATGCCGTTCCTGGCGCTCGGCATCATCGCCGCGGTCGTCTTCATCCAGGAGGGCCAGCGGCGGATCCCGATCCAGTACGCCAAGCGCGTGATCGGGCGCCGGATGAGCGGCGGCGGCCAGACCTACCTGCCGCTGAAGGTCAACATGGCCAACGTGATCCCGGTGATCTTCGCGGCCTCGATCATGTCGATCCCGCCGACGATCGCGCAGTTCGTCACGCACGACCCGGCCAACGGGGTCCAGGAGTTCCTGCGCTACGGCAGCTGGGCCTACGTCGCCGGCGAGACGCTGTTCATCATCCTGTTCACCTACTTCTACACCGCGGTCACGTTCAACCCGGTCGAGCAGGCGGACAACCTGAAGAAGTACGGCGGGTTCATCCCCGGCGTGCGGCCCGGCCGCCCGACCGCGGAGTTCCTCGACCGCGTGCTCGCGCGATTGACCTTCCCCGGCGCGCTCTACCTCGCCGCGGTGGCCGCGTTGCCGACGATCCTGTTCAACCAGACGACGCAGGGCTTCGCGTTCGGCGGCACCTCGCTGCTGATCGTCGTCGGCGTCGCGCTGGACACGGTCAAGCAGGTCGAGGCGCAGCTGATGATGCGCAACTACGAGGGCTTCCTGAAGTGAGCCCCCGCGACCCACGGCGCGTGGGATCGGTGGGCGATCAACGGCACAGAGGACGGACGGCATGACCGAGTTGAACCTGATCCTGCTGGGGCCCCCGGGCGCCGGCAAGGGCACCCAGGGCGAGCGCCTGACCGCGAGCGAGCCGCTCGAGTACATCGTCACCGGCGAGATCCTGCGGGCGGCCGTGCGCGAGGCGACCGAGCTCGGGTTGAAGGCCAAGGGCTTCATGGACGAGGGCCAGCTGGTCCCCGACGAGCTGGTGATCGGCCTGATCCTGGAGCGCGTCCGCGCCGAGCAGGCGACCGACGGCTTCCTGCTCGACGGCTTCCCCCGCAACATCGCCCAGGGCGAGGCGCTCGACGCCGCCCTCTCCGAGCTGGGGCGCGACCTCAACGGCGCGCTGCTGATCGAGGTCCCCGACGAGGAGATCGTCCGCCGGCTCTCGGGCCGTCGCGTCTCGCAGTCCGGCCGCATCTACCACGTCGAGTTCGACCCGCCCAAGGTCGAGGGCAAGGACGACGTCGACGGCAGCGACCTGATCCAGCGCGACGACGACAAGCCGGAGACGATCCGCAAGCGGCTGGCCGTCTACCACGAGCAGACCGCGCCGCTGATCGGCTACTACGAGGAGCGGGGCCTGCTGCACCGCTTCGACGGCACCGCGCCGGCGGACGAGGTCGAGGCCCACGTCCGCAAGACGATCTCGACCCTGCGGCTCGAGGACGCGGTCTAGCCGCGACGCGCGTGGCCGTCCGCCTCAAGCGCCCCGACGAGGTCGACGCGATCGCGGCCGCCGGCCGCGTGGTCGCGGACGTCCTCGACGAGCTGCAGGCGGCGGTCCGGCCGGGCATGACCACGGCCGACCTCGACGGCCTCGCCCGTGAGCGGATCGCCGCCGCGGGCGGGACCCCGTCGTTCCTCGGCTACCGCGGCTTCACCGGGGCGATCTGCGCCTCGCCGAACGACCTGGTGGTCCACGGGATCCCCGGCCCGGTCCGGCTCGACGAGGGCGACATCGTCTCGCTCGACGTCGGCGTGACGCTCGACGGCTGGGTCGCGGACGCGGCCCGGACGGTGGCGGTGGGGGAGATGGGGGCGGCCGACGGCCACCTGGTCGAGACCGCCGAGGCGGCGCTCGTCGACGCGGTCGCGGCCTGCCGGGTCGGCGGCCACATCGGCGACATCGGGGCCGCGGTCGAGGCCCGCGCACGGGCCGGCGGGCTCCAGGTCTTCCCCTCGCTGATCGGCCACGGCGTCGGCCGCGCGCTGCACGAGGAGCCGCAGGTGCCGAACGTCGGCCGCGCCGGCACCGGCCGGCCGCTCGAGGCGGGGCTGGTGATCGCCGTCGAGCCGATGCTGACCCTCGGCCGGGCCGCGATCCGGATGGCCGACGACGGCTGGTCCGTCTTCACCGTCGACGGCGCCCGTGCCACCCACGCCGAGGTCACGGTGGCGATCACGGAGGAGGGCCCGCGGGTCCTCACGCCGTGGGGCGACCGGTCCTGGTGACCGGCCGCGGGGGCCGCAACGCGCGCCGTCTGAGCCGTCTGGTATCTTCTCCAGTCTGCGCGTGTCACGTCCTGCCCTGGACCGTGCGCGCCTCAGTGACTGGTAGCGATGGGCGGTAGCGCCGTCAGAGCCAGGTCGCTGGTCATCGAGCCGAGAAGGGAACCATGAAGGTACGACCGTCGGTCAAGCCGATGTGCGAGAAGTGCAAGGTCATCCGCCGCAATGGCGCGGTGCTGGTGATCTGTCAGAACCCGCGGCACAAGCAGCGGCAGGGCTGACCCATGGCACGTATCGCCGGCATCAACATCCCGCTCAACAAGCGGATCGAGATCGGTCTCACCTACATCTACGGCATCGGCCGCTCGGGCTCGAACGAGATCCTGGCCGCTACCGGGATCGACCGTGACACCAAGGTTCGCGACCTCACCGAGGACCAGGTCTCCGCGCTCCGCGAGCACATCGACCGCAACGTGGTGGTCGAGGGCGACCTCCGCCGCGAGCGCAACCAGAGCGTCAAGCGCCTGATGGAGATCGGCTGCTACCGCGGGCTGCGCCACCGGCGCAACCTGCCCGTGCGCGGCCAGAAGACCAAGACCAACGCCCGGACCCGCAAGGGCCCGAAGCGCATGCCGACGGCGGGCAAGAAGAAGCCCGGCAAGAAGTAACCCGGAGTCATCTAGAACCTCATGCCCGCTCCCAAGCGCCCCGCGCGCGGCCGCCGCAAGCCGAAGAAGAACATCCCGGTCGGCCAGGCCCACATCAAGACGAGCTTCAACAACACGATCGTCTCCCTGACCGACAAGGAGGGGAACGTGATCGCGTGGGAGTCCGCCGGCGGCGCCGGGTTCAAGGGCTCGCGCAAGTCGACGCCGTTCGCGGCGCAGGTCACCGCCGACTCCGCGGCGCGCAAGGGCATCGAGCAGGGCCTCGAGAAGGTCGAGGTCTTCGTCAAGGGCCCCGGCTCCGGTCGCGACACGGCGATCCGCTCGCTCCAGGCCGCCGGTCTGGAGATCACGACCGTTCGCGACGTCACCCCTCAGGCCCACAACGGCTGCCGCCCCAAGAAGCGGCGCCGGGTCTGATCGCCGATCGCCTCACGCACCTGACGCGATCGGTCCGGTCGGGTGGGGGCCGGCCCGCTCTCACCCCACCGACCCCGCGGTCGCTCGCCCTCTCAGCGACCGCCCGTCTTCCGACGACGAAGCAAGGACCCTGATGCTCGACTACCAGACCCCGCGGATCACCAGCGAATCCGTGGAGGACAACCGCGGCACGTTCACGATCGAGCCCCTCGAGCGCGGCTTCGGCTACACCTTCGGCAACTCGCTTCGCCGGGTGCTGCTGAGCTTCCTCTCCGGTGCGGCGGTCACCAACGTCCGGATCGAGGGCGTGGCGCACGAGTTCACGACGCTCGACGGGGTCACCGAGGACGTCACCGACATCGTCCTCAACCTCAAGGCGCTCGTCTGCCGGATGCACTCCGACGCGACCGAGGTCGAGGCCCCGCTGGTCGCCGAGGGCCCGGGCGAGGTCACCGCGAAGGACATCGACCTGCCCGCGGGCGTCGAGATCCTGAACCCGGACGCCCACATCGCCACGCTCGAGGCCGGCACCAAGCTCGAGGTCTACCTGACCATCGGCCAGGGCCGCGGCTACCGCTCCGCCGACGAGAACAAGACGCCGGACCAGCCGATCGGCGTGATCCCGATCGACTCGATCTTCTCGCCGATCAAGCGCGTCGCCTACCGCGTCGAGCCGGCTCGCGTCGGTCAGCGCACCGACTTCGACCAGCTGTCGCTCGACATCGAGACCGACGGTTCGATCGAGCCGGGCGAAGCCCTGCGCGAGGCGTCCGAGATCCTGATCCAGCAGCTGGCGGTCTTCACCGACCCCGACCGCGTCGAGGAGCTTCGCGCCTCGGTCGGTGGCGAGCTGGAGGACGGCCTCGTCGGCGACGGGGGCTTCGGCGACCCGACCGACGAGATGATGATCGAGGAGCTGGAGCTCGGCGTCCGCTCCTACAACTGCCTGAAGCGTGCGGGCATCCAGACCGTGGGCGACCTGACCTCGAAGACCGAGGCCGAGCTCGCCGCCATCCCGAACTTCGGCAAGAAGTCGATCGACGAGGTCGTCGAGACGCTCGCCGCGCGCGGCTACGGCCTCCGCGACGAGTAGTCGTAGCGGCACGCTGCCCAGAAGGACCTTCCCATGCGCCATCAGAAGACCCGCCACAAGCTCAGCCGCGACAGCGCCCACCGCAAGGCGCTGCTCCGCAACCTCTGCAAGGAGGTCATCGAGCACGAGCGCATCACGACCACGCAGGCCAAGGCCAAGGCGCTGAAGCCGGAGATCGAGCAGCTGATCACGCTCGCCAAGCGCGGCGACCAGCACGCCCGCCGGCAGGCCCTGTCGCAGCTCGGCCAGGACAAGTTCTCGACCTACAAGCTGTTCGAGGACATCGCCCCGCGCTACGCCGAGCGCTCGGGCGGCTACACCCGGATCCTGAAGCTCGGGCCGCGCAAGAGCGACGCGACCGAGATGGTGTTGATCGAACTCGTCTGAGGGCGGCGCCTGGCGTCCGTGGACGCGTCGCATCTCGGGCCGGCCGACCCGACCGGCGACGGTCCACGAACACCAGGCATCCACCCTCTGCAGTGCCGACACGGCCGCCCTCGGGCGGCCGTTTCGCGTTTCCTGGGGAGGTCGTTGGGGTGGGCGCCGCGGCGGCGGCGCTACCCTCGAACGGTGAGCACCTGGCGGGCGATCTCGACCGCGACGATGCGGATCGGCGACGGCGAGCGCGAGGGCGCCGAGCGGGAGCTGCGACGGCAGTTCGCCGCCGGCCGGCTGGAGGCCGACGAGCTGGAGGAGCGGCTGGCGCTGGTCGCCGCCGCCCGCGACCGGGCGGACCTGGGCCGGGCCCTCCGCGACCTGCCGGGAGCGCTGAGGCGGGTGCTGACCGCCCCCGCCCGGACCCGCGGGGCCGAGGTCGCCCGGCGGGTCGACCGGGCGGCGATCCGCACCCACACCGTCGCCTTCGCCGGCCTCAACGGCGGCGCGGTGACCGTCTGGGCGGCGGCCGGGGCCGGGGTCTTCTGGCCCGCCGCCGTCCTCGTCCCGACCACGCTGTTGCTCGGCGGCCACGTGCGGGCGCGGCGGGCGGTCCGCCGGCGGCTGCCCTCGGGCCGGCCCTAGCGGCGTCCCCGTCCCGGCCCCGCGGTCGCAGCGCGCCCCCGCCGCCGGTGCGCGAGGATGGCCAGCGGCGTGCGCACGACCCGGCTGGAGATCGAGTACGACGGGACCGACCTGGTCGGCTGGGCCGCCCAGCCCGGCCTGCGGACCGTCCAGGGCGAGCTGGAGCGGGCGCTGACCACGATCCGCCGGCGCGAGACGCGGCTGACCGTCGCCGGCCGCACCGACCGCGGGGTCCACGCCGTCGCCCAGGTCGCCTCGTACGAGGGCGAGCCGGCCGACGTCCGCGGGGTCAACGCGATCCTGCCCCACGACATCGGCCTGCGGTCGGCCGTCGCCGTCGAGGCCAGCTTCGACGCCCGCCGCGTCGCCACCAGCCGCACCTACTGCTTCCGGCTTCACACCCGCCGCACGCCCTCGCCGTTCGGCCGCCGCTGGGCCCTCTGGTGGCCGCACCCGGTCGACGACGACGCGCTCCGCGCCTGCACCGCGCTGCTGACCGGCGAGCCGGACTTCACCGCCTTCACCCCGACCCGCAGCGACCACGTCCGCTTCCGCCGGCGGGTGATCCACGCCGCCTGGCGGCGCGAGGGCGAGCTGCTCGAGTTCTGGATCGAGGCCGACGCCTTCATGCGCCACATGAACCGGATCCTCGTCGGCACGATGCTCGAGGTCGCCGCCGGCCGCCGCACCGTCGAGAGCTTCGCCGCGCTGCTGGAGGGCGCCCCGCGGGCCGCCGCCGGCGTCACGCTGCCGCCCCAGGGCCTGCACCTGGCCGGGATCGGCTACCCCGAGCTGGTCGGCGGGCCCGCGCTGCCGCCGCCCGGCTGGGGACGGCCGCCGTGGGCCGACGGCCGCTGATCCCGCGTAGGCTGGGTGGGGCATGACGATCCGCGTGCTCCTGACCAACGACGACGGCATCCAGGCCGAGGGGCTGCAGGCGATCCGGCGCGCCCTGGTCCGGCTGCCGGGAGTCGACCTGCGGGTCGTCGCTCCCGACGGCAACCGCTCGGCGACCGCGCGGGCGATCACCGTCCGCCGCCCGCTGGCCGTCGCCGAGGTGCCGTTCGACGACGGCACCGTCGGCCTCGCCACCGACGGGATGCCGACCGACTGCGTGCGCCTGGCCACCCACGGCGTGATCGAGGACTGGCGCCCCGACCTCGTCGTCAGCGGGATCAACCACGGCGCCAACCTCGGCGAGGACGTCACCTACTCCGGCACCGTCGCCGCCGCGCTCGAGGCCGTGATCCACGACATTCCCGGGATCGCGCTCTCGATGGCCTCGCCCCACGGCGAGTGGTCGCTGCGGCGCGAGCACACGTGGGACTTCAGCGCCGCGGCCGAGGTCGGCGCCCGGGTCGTGGCCGAGCTGCAGCGCGGCCTGCTGCCGGGCAGCGGCGAGACGCCCCCGGCCGGCGCGGTGCCGGTGCCGGAGCGGACGATCCTCAACGTCAACGTCCCGCTCGGCGCGCCCGAGGCGGTCGAGATCACCCGCCTCGGCCGCCGCCGCTACCGCGACGAGCTGCAGCCGGTCGAGACCCTGCCCGACGGCCGCCGCAGCTACTGGCTCTACGGCACCGACCACGGCTTCGAGCCGGTCCCCGGCAGCGACCTGGCCGCCGTCGCCGCCGGCCGCGTCTCGATCACGCCGCTGCACCTCGACCTGACCCACGAGACCGCGATCGCCCCGCTCGAGGGCCACGGCTTCGAGGGGCTGCTCGACCGGCTCGGCGAGCTGGTCGAGGAGTAGGCCGCCGAACCCGCACGGCGTCGGCCGCCGCTCGTATCCTCGACCGGTGATGGCGAAGACCACGCTGCCCGCGCCCCCGAAGGGCGACGACCCCGCCGAGCGCGTCGCCTGGCTGCGCGTCGTCGTCGAGCACCACCGGCGCCGCTACTACGAGCAGGACGACCCGGAGATCGGCGACGAGGACTACGACGCCCTCTTCCAGGAGCTGGAGCGGCTGGAGGCCGAGCACCCCGAGCTCGACCGCCCCGACTCGCCGACCAAGCGGGTCGGCGGCGCGACGCTCGACAAGCTGGTCAAGGTCCAGCACGAGCAGCCGATGCTGTCGCTGGCCAACGCCCACCAGCCCGACGAGCTGCAGGCCTGGGTCGACCGGATGCGCAGCCACCTGGCGCGCGAGGGGATCGAGGACCCGTCCTTCCGGTTCGTGACCGAGCCGAAGGTCGACGGGCTGGCGATGAGCCTGCGCTACGAGGACGGGCTGCTGGTCCGCGCCGCCACCCGCGGCGACGGCGAGGTCGGCGAGGACGTCACCCACAACGTCCGCACGATCCCGACCGTCCCGCTGGCCGTCGACGACGCCCCCGCCGTGCTCGAGGTCCGGGGCGAGATCTACATGGCCCTGCACGACTTCGAGCGGCTCAACGAGCGCCGCGCGCAGGCCGGCCTCTCGACCTTCATGAACCCGCGCAACTCGGCCGCGGGCACGATCCGCCAGCTCGACCCGAAGCTGGCCAAGACCCGCCCGCTCTCGTTCTGGGCCTACGGGGTCGGCGTCGTCGCCCGCGGCGGCCAGGTCGACGCCGACGAGGCCGAGGCCAGCGCCGCGGCGGCCGGCGGCACCACCGAGTCGGTCGCCGAGGCGCTCGGGGTCGACGGCCACGCCGCCACCCTCGAGTGGCTGAAGGAGCGCGGCTTCCCGGTCAACGAGGACGTGCGGGTGCTCGACGACGTCGACGCCGTCGTCGCCCGCTGCGGCGAGTGGGAGCAGCGCCGCGACCGCCTGACCTTCGAGATCGACGGGGTCGTGATCAAGGTCGACGACTACGAGCTGCAGCGGCGGCTGGGCAGCGTCGGCCGCGACCCGCGCTGGGCGATCGCCTGGAAGTTCCCGCCCCGGACCGCCGTCACCACGCTGCTCGACGTCGTCTGGAGCGTCGGCAAGTTCGGCGACCTGCACCCCTACGCCGTGCTCGATCCGGTGGTCGTCTCCGGCGTCACCGTCAGCCAGGCCACGCTCCACAACGAGGAGGACCTGGAGCGCAAGGACGTCCGGCCCGGCGACCGGGTGATCGTGCTGCGGGCCGGCGACGTGATCCCGCAGGTGATCTCGCCCGCGCCGCACGAGGCCGAGCGCGACGACCGCGCCGCGCCGCCGCAGCCGCCCGGGGCCTGCCCGGCCTGCGGCACCCCGACCGAGAAGCCCGAGGACTCGGTCTTCACCCGCTGCCCGAACCGCGGCGGCTGCCCCGGCCAGCAGTACCAGCTGCTGAAGCACTACGTCAGCCGCGGCGCGATGGACATCGACGGGCTCGGCGAGAAGCAGGTCCACCAGCTGCTCCAGAGGGGCCTGGTGCGCAACGCCGCCGACCTCTACGAGCTGACCGTCGAGCAGCTGGTCGAGCTGGAGGGCTACGGCGAGATCTCCGCCAACCGGGTCGTCGACGCGATCGCCGCCTCGAAGCAGCAGCCGTTCGCGCGGGTGCTGTTCGCGATCGGGCTCGAGGAGGTCGGCCAGGTGACCGGCCGCAACCTCGCCGCCCGCTTCCGGACGGTCGACGCGCTGCGCGCCGCCACCCCCGAGCAGCTGGCGGCGACGCCGGGCGTGGGGGAGAAGATGGCCGAGATCATCGCCGAGCGGCTGGCCGACCCGGCCGTCGTCGAGCTGGTCGACCGGCTGCGCGCTCACGGCGTCCAGATGGAGCAGGAGGGGGCGCCGCCCGGCGAGGGGCTGCTCGACGGCCTGACGGTGGTGCTGACCGGCACCCTGCCGACGCTGACCCGCGAGCAGGCGACCGAGCGGCTGACCGCGGCCGGCGCGCGGGTCACCTCGTCGGTCTCGAAGAAGACCTCGGCCGTCGTCGCCGGCGAGTCGGCCGGCAGCAAGCTGGAGAAGGCCGAGCGGCTCGGGGTCCCGGTGCTCGACGAGGAGGGCCTCGGGCGGCTGCTGGCCGAGGGGCCGGAGATGCTGGTGCCGGAGGAGGACGAGGACGAGGGGGAGGCCCCGGCCGCGGACTGAGCGGCCGCCGGGTGCGACCGCCACCCGGCCGCGGCTGCTACGGTCGCAGGACCGGCACACCGCCCACTCGACCGGGGCGCATCAGCGCCCACCCGGGTTCCGCACCGCTTCGCGCGGTGGACCGCCTCGGGGGTCGGGAGTGTCCGCCTGCCCAGGCACGACACGTGGTCCTGGGACGTTTGTTTCGAGCGGTGGTGCTTGACCGGTGTGAACGGGCGGATCGCTTCGCGGTCCGCCCGTTGTGCGTTCGGGGGCCGGGCGCCGGCGGCGCTCAGCCGTTGGCGGCCAGCCGGGCCACGAAGCGGTCCTGGAAGCGGTGCGCGCTGGCCAGCGACGAGCCGTTCTGGAGGATCGCGAAGGCCACGTCACGGCCGCGCTTGGTGGTGCAGTAGCCGGCCAGGGCCGAGACCCCGTTGAGCGTCCCCGTCTTCGCCTGGCAGCGGCCGACCGCGGCGGTCCCCCGCATCCGCCGCCGCAGCGTGCCCGAGCGACCGGCCTGGGGCAGCGCGGCCCGCAGCACCGGCGCCACCGCCGTGCGGCCGTTGAGCTTGACCAGCAGCCGCGCCACCTGGGCCGGGCTGACGCGGTTGCGGCGGGTCAGGCCCGAGCCGTCGTGGAGCCGCGGGCTGTATCCGAGCAGCGGGCGCAGCGTCTGGCGCTCGAGCGTGATCCCGGCGCGGGTGCTGGCGGCCGCGATCGTCGCCGCCCGCTGGACGCAGGCCGTGGCCGGCGGGGTGGCGGCCTCGCCGGCGGCCGGGGTCGCGGCGAGCCCGGCCGCCAGCCGGCAGGCGCCCTCCTCGCCGTCGCGGGCGACGGCGGCCTTCAGCAGCATCTCGGCGTAGAAGTTGTCCGACACGCTCAGCAGCGTCGAGGCCAGCTGGGCCAGCGGCGGACCGTTCAGCAGCGCCACCTGCGGGGTGCCGGCCGGGGCGCTGCCCTTGGCCAGCGCCGTCGTCACCCGCAGGCCGGCGCTGCCGAGCGCCGAGCGGAAGAGCGACGCCGCCCGCTGGGCCGGATCGTCCTGGCCGCTGCCGCGATCGACGACCAGCGCCCCCAGCCGGCCGGTCATGTCGGGATCGACGCCGCGGTGCGTGCGGTCGCCGCCCTGCCAGTCGTCGAAGGCGCTGGCGTCGGCGATCACCCGGCCGTCGAGCCCGGTCGCGCCGAGGGCGGTCACCGTCTGCCGCGCCAGCGCCGTCAGCGAGGCCCGGGTCAGCGTCGGATCGCCGCCGCCGACCAGGTACAGGTCGCCCTTCCAGGTGCCGCTCGGCGCCAGCGCGCCGGTCGCCAGCACCCGCGTCCGCGGCGTCCACCCGGGACCGAGCCGCTCGAGCGCCGCCCAGGTGGTGAACAGCTTCGTGACCGAGGCCGGGATCCGGCTGGTGGTCGCCGAGCGGCTGAGCAGCGTGCGGCCGGTCCGCAGGTCGACGACGGTGGCGCCGGCGCGGGCGCCGATCCCGCTGGTCGAGGGCATCGCCGCGGACGCCGACGGGGCGGCGGCGACGGCCGGGAGCAGGGCGAGGGCGAGGACGCCGGCGAGCGACAGCGGGGGGCGAGGCATCGCGACCGCACGCTAGCGGTCGACGGGGCGGACGCGATGCAGCAGCACGCGCCCGACCCCCTTCAGGTGCATCCGGCCGATCGTCCGCCAGGCGTAGGCGTCGTCGTCGATCAGGACCCGCGTGGCGTCGTCGATCAGCAGCGTCCCGGGACGGGCCGTCGAGCAGACCCGCGAGGCCCGGTTGACCGCCGGCCCGAACCAATCGCCGGCCCGCGGGACCCCGTCGCCGGTCGCGGCGCCGGCCCGGATCCGCGGGAACTCGGGGTCGGCCGCGACCCGCTGCTGGAGATCGAGCAGGACCGCCACCACCGCGGCCGGGTCGGCGCCGGCCAGCATCACCGCGTCGCCGATCGTCTTCACCACCCGCACGTCGGCGGTCGCCGCCTGCTCGCCGAGCGCGGCCAGCCGCACGGCGACGTCCTGCAGCCGCTCGGCGCCCAGCTCCTCGCCCATCCGGGTGAAGCCGACGACGTCGGCGAAGCCGATCGTGACCTGGGTCGCGCCGGCCAGCCGGCCTTCGGCGATCTGCTCGCGCGAGAGCTGGATCCGGGCCAGCTGGTCGAGCGAGCGCTCGCGGACGACCACGGCCAGCGCGTCGCCCAGCTCCTCGACCGTCGGCAGCGTCGCCTCGGTCAGCCGCGCGGCGAGGGCGTCCTCGCGGTCGTCCTCGCGGGTCAGGCTGGCGCCGAGGCCGACGATCGCCGCCGCCCCGATCCGGGCCCCGGCCTCGCCGAGCGTGCGGCCCAGGTCGACGACCGCGTCGGGCGCGACGCCGGCGGCGACCAGCCGCGCGATCAGCCGCGCGAGGGCCAGGTCGCGCTCGTTCCAGGCCCGCTCGTCCTCGGCCGGGATCGGCATCCCGGCCGCCTGCAGCGCCCGCTCCAGCAGCTCGGGGTCGACGCCGGTCCGGCGGACCAGGTCGGCGGTGGTCAGCGTCGGCGTGCCGCGCAGCGTCCGCTCGACCGGCAGCAGCACCAGCCGGCCGCGGGCGGCGGCCTCCTCCAGCTCCTGCTCGCCGGCGCCGGCGGCGCGCAGGTCGCGGAGCAGCGCGGCCCGGGCGTCGCGCTGCTCGCCCTCGAGGCCGGCGAGCAGCGGCTCGTCGTCGCGGTCGGTCATCGGACGGTCGGGCCTGGTCAGCGGACCGCGTTCTCGACGGCCCGCAGCAGGCGGGTGCTCGCCGCCTCGTCGCGGACGCTGATCCGGACGTGGCTGGCGTCGCCGACGGCGTCGCCGGACTGGACGATCACGCCGCCGCGCTCGAGCTGCGAGCGGAGGCCGCCGGCGTCGAGGCCGGGGGCGCGGACCCACAGCGCGCAGCTCTGCGACGGCCGCACGGTCAGGCCGAGCGCCCGCAGCTGCCCGCTCAGGACCGCCCGTTCGCGGACCACCCGACGGGCGCGGGCCTCGACCGCCGGGCCGGCGGTTCGGACCGCGGCCAGCGCCCCGGCCAGCGAGAGGTCGCCGATCCCCAGCCGCGGGGCCAGCATCGGCAGCACGCCGCCGGGGCGGGCCGCCTCGGCGCCGCCGATCGCGTAGCCGCAGCGGAGACCGGCCAGGCCCCAGGCCTTGCTGAACGACCGCACCAGCACCAGCCGCGGGAAGCGGTCGGTCAGGCGGACGGTGGCGTCGACCGGCTCGCCGTCGACGAACTCGCGCAGCGCCTCGTCGACCAGCACCACGACCCGCTCGGGCAGCCGCTCCAGCAGCTCGGCCAGCGCCGTCTCCGGCAGCAGGTCGCCGGTCGGGTCGTTCGGCCCGCCCAGCAGCAGCAGCCGGGTGCGCGGGGTGACCGCGGCCAGCAGCTGCTCGGGGTCGAGCTCGGGGACCGGCACCGGCACCGCCTGGGCGTCGCGCGCCAGCAGCGGGTAGAGCGGGTAGCCGGGCCACGGCAGCACCACCTCGTCGCCCGGGTCGAGCAGCTCGTGGGCGGCGCGCTGGAGCAGGCCCGACGCGCCCTCGCCGACGACGATCCGATCGGCCTCGATCCCGTGCCGCTCGGCCAGCGCGTCGCGCAGCTCGCCGTCGCGGCCCTCGGCGTAGCGGTGGAGCCCGCGACGGGCGGCGAAGGTGATCGCGCTGACGATCTCCGACGGCGGCAGCTCCGGCCAGGTGGTGCGGCTGAGGTCGAGCGGCTCGACCCGCGCCAGCGCCTTCGACCGCCGCTCGCGGGCGACCTCGCGGAGGCCGGCGTTGACCTCCTCCTCGGTCAGCGCCTCGAACTGCTTGTAGTGCCCGAAGAGGCCCACGCTCAGAGCCCGCCGGTGGTCGGCTGCATCCCGCCGAGGAGCAGGAACCAGACCGCGAAGGCGGGCACCACGATGAAGGTCGTGACGGCGAAGACCCGGCCGAGGACGCCAGTGCGCTGGTCGTGGCCGCCGGCCCGCCGGACCAGGATCCAGGCCTGGTCGACGCGCCGCAGCATCACCAGCGCGCCGAAGACGAAGACCAGCACCAGCACGAAGGCGATCAGGATCCAGAGCCCGACGTTCTCGGACGACAGCTGCGACGCGATCCACATCGCGCCCATCGGCAGCGGGCCCCAGACCATCGCGGTCAGGATCGCCATCACCACCAGCATCGCCGCGGCCAGCACGCGGTCGATCCGGCGGCGGGCGGCGGAGCCCTGCTGGGGGATCGCGGCGTAGCGCAGCGGCGCCGTGCCCGGGCGGCGCCCGAGGAACAGGCCGCCGTTCTCTGTCGGGTCGGTACGCACCCCTCGATCGTACCGATGGTCGGAACGGGGGTGACCGCGGTCACACGCCAGTGGACCGACGTCCGATGCGCCGGAGGCCGCCGCGGCCCACCGTTCGGCCAGGGACGAACGGCGGGCGGGCGTCTCGCGGCGCCGCGGCTCAGCTCTCGGCGTAGAGCGCGTCGAAGTCGGCCGCGAAGCGCTCGTTGACGACGTTGCGCTTGACCTTCAGCGTCGGCGTCAGCTCGCCCGTCTCCGGCGACAGGTCGCGGTCGGGGATCAGGAACTTCTTGACCTGCTCGACCCGCGCCAGCTTGGCGTTGGCCCGGTCGACCTCGGCCTGGATCAGCGCGTGGACCTTCGGGTGCTTGGCCAGCTCGGCGATCTCGGTCGGCAGCCCCTGCTCCTGGGCCCAGGGGACGATCGTCTCGGGGTCGAGCGTGATCAGCACCACCGGGTAGGGCCGGCGGTCGCCGTGCATCACCGCCTGGCTGATCCAGGGCGACGTCTTGAGGTCGTTCTCGAGGTTCGCCGGGGTCAGGTTCTTGCCGCCGGCGGTGATGATGATGTCCTTCTTGCGGCCGACGATCGAGACGTAGCCGTCGGCGTCGATCTCGGCCAGGTCGCCGGTGTGCAGCCAGCCGTCGGTGACGGCGCCGAACGAGGCGTCCTCCATCTTGTAGTAGCCCTGGAAGATGTTGCCGCCCTTGACCAGCAGCTCGCCGTCCTCGGCGATCCGCGCCTCGAGCCCCGGCAGCGGCCGGCCGACGGTCCCGAAGCGGTGGTGCTCGGGGGTGTTGATGGTGGCGCCGGTCGAGGTCTCGGTCATCCCGTAGCCCTCCATCACCGGCACCCCGCAGCCGTAGAAGAACTCCAGGATCTCCTTGGCGATCGGGGCGGCGCCGGTGATCGCGCGGCTGAGCCGGCCGCCGAACAGCGCCCGCACGTTCTGGAACAGCGCCGCGTCGGCCTCGTCGAACTTGGCCTGCAGCTCGGCGGGCACCGGCTCGCCCCGCTGGCGCAGCTCGCGGACCTGGACCCCGAGGCGGGCGGCGCCGAGGATCTGGGCCTGCTCCTCGGGCGACTTCGAGCCGACCGCGAGGGTGTAGATCTTCTCGAAGATCCGCGGCACCGACGGCAGGTGGGTCGGCTGGACCTGCATCAGCTCGGGGACGATCTTCGTCGGATCGCCGCCCCAGTACGCGATCACGCCGCCGTGGTCGAAGCAGAGCAGCTGGAAGAGCAGCGCGAAGGCGTGGGCCAGCGGCAGGAACAGGTAGAGGACGCCGTCGTCCTCCATCCCGGCCAGCTCGTCGCTGGCGCCCATGATCCAGCGGTAGTTGCCGTGCGAGAGCACGCAGCCCTTCGGCGGCCCGGTCGTGCCCGACGTGTACATGAACACGTAGGGGTCCTCGGGGCGGACCGCGGCCGCGCGGTCGCGCAGCTCGGCGGCGTCGCGGGTGCCGCCGCGGCGGCGGACCTCGTCGAGTCCGATCGCGCCGTCGGCCTGGCCGTCGAGGATCACGATCCACTCCAGCGCGGGCAGCTGGTCGCGGACCTGCTGGATCTTGGCGACCTGCTCGGCGTCCTCGCAGACGATCCCGCGCGACTCGGAGTTGCCGACCACCCAGGCGCACTCCTCCGGCGCGTTGGTCGGGTAGACCGAGACGTGGACCGCCCCGGTGGCGACGATCCCCAGGTGCGCCATCGACCAGAGCGGGCGGGTGGTGCCGAGGACCGCGACCCGGTCACCGGGATCGAGCCCGAGGTCGATCAGGCCGAGCCCGATCTCGCTCGCGCCGTCGGCCAGCTCGGCGTAGGAGATCTCCTGCCACTCGCCGGGCGCCGTCTGGTAGCGGGCGGCCGTCCGGTCGCCGTACGCCTCGGCCGCGCGGAAGGCGAGGTCGGCGATGGTCGTTCCCGCGATGGTCGTCGTCATCGAGACGATGCTCCTGGTCGTGCTGGCGCGGCCTCCCTGCGCGGCCGCCGTGGCGCGATCCTATGCCGCTGGCGACCCGCCGCGGGAGGGATCGGCGCCCACTCTCGACGAGTGGCTACGCGCCAGTCGCCCAACGGCGCCACATCAGACCGGGTTCGCGCTGTCGACGAACCGGTGCCCGACCCCGAACCGCTCGGCCAGCTGGGCCCCGAGCGCCTGGACGCCGCGGGTCTCGGTCGCGTGGTGGCCGGCGCAGAGGGCGTGGACGCCGAGCTCGGCCGCCAGCGCCCGGGTCGGCTCGCGCGGCTCGCCGGTCAGCAGCCCGTCGAGGCCGTCGGCGGCGACCGCGGGCAGCAGGCCGGCGGCCGCGCCCGAGACGATCGCCAGCCGCGAGACCCGCTCCGGCCCGCCGCGGAAGCAGAGCGGCTCGCGATCGGTCACGGTCGCCACCCGCTGCTCCAGCTCGGCGATCGGCAGCGGCACGTCGAAGCTGGCGACGACGCCGATCGGCGGCCGGCCGGACGCCGCCCACGGCCGGCTGGTCGCGCCCAGCGCGTCGGCCAGCAGCGCGTTGTTGCCCAGCTGCGGATGGCCGTCGAGCGGCAGGTGGTAGGCGGCGAGCGCGATCCCGCGGCCGAGCAGGGTCCGCAGCCGCCCGGCCAGGGCCGGGTCGAGGGCGCGCGGGTCGCCGTCCCAGAACAGCCCGTGGTGGACGAGCACCAGGTCGGCGCCGAGCTCGGCGGCGGCGTCGAGGGTCGCCGCGTCGGCGCTGACGGCGGTCACCACGGTGGCGATCTCGCCGTCGAGGCCGGCCGGCGGCGGCACCTGCAGCCCGTTGACGCAGTGGTCGCGAAAGCGCTCGGGCTCGAGCGCCGCGTCGAGGTCGGCGAGCAGCGCGCGCAGCGGGGCCATCGCCCGATCCTCCCAGAGCCGTCGCGACGGCCGTCGGTCGGCCCGTGACAGCGGGCCACGCCAGGTCTATGATCGGCGTTCCTCCCCTCGGGGAGCCCGGGTCGTTCGCGGCCCCCGTCCTATCCCGCCTCGGCCGCCTCGCCACCCCACCGATGCACGCCTCCGCCCCTCCCGGCTCGTCGGCCGTTCCGGTCGCGCCGCCCGACCCCCGTCGGGTTCGCTCGACGGCGGCCGCGCGCCCGGACCACGGCGACGGCGCGCTGGTCGAGCTGGCGGGCCGCGGCGATCCGCGCGCCTTCGAGCTGCTCTTCCGCCGCCACCGCGACGGCATCCAGGCCTACGCCCACCGGATGCTGACCGACCACGCGCGGGCCGAGGACGTGGTCCAGGAGGTCTTCTTCAGCGCGATGCGGGCGCTCCAGGCCGGCCAGCGGCCGACCCACCTGCGCGCCTGGCTGCACGAGATCGCCCGCCGCGCCTGCATCGACCAGTGGCGGGGCACGACCCGCCGCGGCGAGGTCAGCTTCGACGACACCGACCGGCTCGGCCCGGCCGACGCCCGGCGGCTGGCGATCAGCGACGACACCGCGCTCCGCGGCGCCGGCGACCGCGAGGCGCTGACGCTGCTGCGGAGCGCCTTCGGCGAGCTGTCGCAGCTGCAGCACGACGTGCTCGTCCAGCGCGAGCTGGAGGGCCGCTCGACGCTCGAGATCGCCGAGCGGCTGGGGATCAGCCGCAGCGTCGTCGAGGGCCAGCTGGCCCGCGGCCGGCGCTCGCTGACCGTCGCCTACCGCGAGCTGCAGAGCGGCGAGCGCTGCCGCGGCGCGCGGACCCTCTGCGACGCCGCCGCCGACCGCTCGATCGGCGTCCGCGAGCGGCGCCGGCTGGCCGTCCACCTGCGCACCTGCGAGCCCTGCCGCCGCCACGCGGCGGTCGCCGGCGTCGACGTCGGCCTGCTCGACCAGGGGGTGCTGGCGAAGGTCGCGCTGCTGCTGCCGGTGCCGCTGCTGAAGCGGCTGCCGTTCGGCGAGCCGGCGGTCGCGGGCGAGGCGGCCGGCGGGTTGCTCGGCGGCAAGATGCTGGTCGGCGCCGCGTTGGTCGCGGCCAGCGGCACGGGGGCGATCGTCGTCACCGACGTCGCGCCGGTGCCGCGCCACACGACCGCGATCCAGACCGCCGCCGCCCCGATCGACGAGGGTGGCGCGAACGGCGGCGGGAGCGGCGGCCACGGGGCGTTCGCCAACGCCGGCGGCGGCGTCCTCCGCGACGCCCGCGCCAGCGCGCCGACCGGCCACGGCGGCGACGGCACGCTGGTGGCCGGCCGCGACGCCCGCACGACCGCCGACGGCGCCCAGGCCGGCAGCGACGCCGGCCAGCCCGGCACCCCCGGCGCCCGCCACGCCGGCGGCCCGGCCGACGAGGCCGGCGCCAGCTCCGGCGACGACAGCACCGCGCCGCTGCGGCAGCCCGACGTGATGGTCCCCGGCGAGTCGACCGGCGACGACTCGACGCCGCCGGCCACCCAGCAGCCGCGGCCCTCGACCGGCGAGGGGACGCGGCCGGCGAGCCCGCCGCCCGCGACGCCGTCCGGCACGGGCAGCACGCCGTCGACCGGCAGCGGCAGCGGCGGCGAGGTCGCCGAGGTCCCGGCGAAGTCTCCCGCCGCCAAGCCGTCGTCGTCCGCACCGCGGCGGCCGATCACCACGCTGCTGACCTCGATCACCACGAGCTTGCTGGGCGGCGGGGCCGACGGTGGCCGCTGAGCGCGACGGCGTCGTCGACGTCGCGTCGCACTCGACCCTCTACGCCATCGGCGCCTACTTCTGCGACCGCAACCCGGACCTCGTCGACGAGGTCCTGGCCGACGCCGACGCGATCGAGCGCGACGGCCTCCGCCGCTGGGCGGCGCAGGAGGAGGTCGCGCTCCAGGACGCCTTCGAGACGCTCGTCACCGGACTGGCGATCCGCTTCTACACGGCGCTCGCCGGCGAGGCGATCGACAGCGCGGCCGGCGGCCGCGCCGCGGGCTGACGGTCGGCCGCGAAGGATCCGAACCCCCGTCCCGCGGCGCGGTTCGAGGGCGCAGGTCGTCGCGGCAGCCGCCGTGGCATACTTCTGGACCGCGTCGGGGCGTGGCGCAGCCTGGTAGCGCGCGCCGTTCGGGTCGGCGAGGTCCCCGGTTCGAATCCGGGCGCCCCGACTGCAGCGAGGCCCGCCGTCCTGAGGACGGCGGGCCTCCGTCGTTCCGGGGCCGGAGCCCCGGTCTGCGAGGCTGGGGAACGTGCTGCGCGCGACCGACCTGGCCCTGCCGATCGTCCTCGCCCCGATGGCCGGCGGGCCGACCACGCCGGAGCTGGCGGCGGCCGTCTCCGACGCCGGCGGGCTGGGCTTCCTGGCCGCCGGCTACCGCACGCCGCCGTCGCTGGCCGAGCAGCTGGCGGCGACCCGCGCGCTGACCGACGCGCCGTTCGGGGTCAACCTCTTCGCCCCGTCGGGACGGCCGGCCGCGCCCGCCGCGCTGGCCGCGCCGCTGGCGGCGATCGCGCCCGAGGCGGCGGCGGTCGGGGCCGAGGTCGGGACGCCGCGGTTCGACGACGACGGCTTCGCGGCCAAGCTGGCGCTGCTGCGCGACGACCCGGTGCCGGTGGTCTCGTTCACCTTCGGCTGCCCGGCCGCCGACGCGGTCGCCGCGCTGCACGCCGTCGGCAGCGCGGTCTGGGTGACGGTCACCCGCCCCGACGAGGCCCGCGTCGCCGCCGAGGCCGGGGCCGACGCGCTGATCGTCCAGGGCAGCGAGGCCGGCGGCCACCGCGGGACCTTCGCCGACGGGCCGGAGGTCGAGGAGCTGGGCCTGCTGGCGCTGCTGCAGCTGGTGCGGGCGGCGGTCGACCGGCCGCTGGTGGCCGCCGGCGGGATCATGACCGGGGCCGGGATCGCCGCCGCGCTGGCGGCCGGCGCCGACGCCGCCCAGCTGGGCACCGCGTTCCTGCGCTGCCCCGAGGCAGGCACCTGGGACGGCCACCGGCAGGCGCTGGCCGGCGACGCCGGCACCGCGCTGACCCGCGCCTTCACCGGCCGCGCCGCCCGCGGCCTCCGCAACCGCTTCCTCCGCGAGCACTCGGCGGGGGCGCCGGTCGCCTACCCCGAGATCCACCACGCGACCGCGCCGCTGCGGGCGGCGGCGCGGGCAGCGGGCGACGGCGAGCGGGTCAACCTGTGGGCCGGCCAGGCCTACCCGCTGGCCCGCGAGCAGCCGGCCGCCGCGCTGGCGGCCGCGCTGGCCGCCGACGCGCGGGCGGCGCTGGCCGCGGCCGCCGGGCGATTCGGCAGCGGGCCGGCCGCGGCTCAGGGGACCAGGTCGTAGGGGAGGGCGCCGCTGCCCGCGCCGCCACCGCTGCCGTTGCCGCCGTCGGGCGCGGCGCCGCCGGGCTGACCGCTGCCGCCGCTGCTGTCGGTGGCGGTCCCGGCCGGCCGCTCGCCGAGCTTCACCTTCGCCGTCCGCTGGTCGCTGCCGCGGCGGTAGTGGACGGTGACCTCGTCGCCCGGCCGGTGGGCGTCGACGGTGGTGCCGAGCGCGGCGGCGTCGGCCACCGCGCGGTCGTCGATCGCGGTCACGACGTCGCCCCGCCGCAGGCCGCCGTCGGCCGCGGGCCCGCCGGCGGAGACGGCGGCGAGGGTCGCGCCGTCGCGGCCGCCGCTGCTGCCGTCGGCGGTGCTGACGCCGAGGTAGGCGTGGCTCGCCTTGCCGCTGGTCCGCAGCTGCTCGACCACCCGCGCGACGGTCGAGGAGGGGACCGCGAAGCCGACGCCGGTGTTGCCGCCCTCGCCGCCGGAGGCGCTGGAGCTGGTGGCGATCTGCGAGTTGACGCCGATCACCCGCCCGCCGGCGTCGAGCAGCGGGCCACCCGAGTTGCCCGGGTTGAGCGCCGCGTCGGTCTGCAGCACGTCGTTGATCGCGTAGCCGTTGGGCGACTGGATGCTGCGGTGGAGGGCCGAGATCACGCCGGTGGTCAGGGTCCGGTCGAGGCCGTAGGGGTTGCCGATCGCGTAGGTCGCGTCGCCGACCTGGACGCTGGTCGAGTCGCCGAGCGAGAGCACCGGCAACCGCGTCCCGCCGCTGTCGACCTTCAGCAGCGCGACGTCGGTCGACGCGTCGACCCCGACCACCCGCGCCGGCACCGCCTTGCGGTCGCCGATCTCGACCGTCACCCGGCGGGCGCCGTCGATCACGTGCTCGTTGGTGACGACGTAGCCGTCCGCCGAGACCACGAAGCCGGAGCCGGTCGCCGTTCCCTGGCCGCCGGCGGCGGTGACGAAGGCGACCGCGTCCTTGCTCCGCTGGTAGATCTCGCGGGCCGAGAGCGCGGTCCCGCCGGTGTCGGCGACCGGGCGGCTGGCGGCGGTCACGGCGGCGGCCTGGGTGACGGTGGTCGTGCGACCGTCGGGCGCGACCGCGGCGACGAGCACCGCGCCTCCGGCGCCGCCCGCCACGGCGGCGCTGCAGAGGACGATCAGGGAGCGGGAGGGGCGGAGCATGGCTCCCACCCTGTCGCGGTGCGCTGACCGGTCCCCCAAGCGCGGCGAAGACCTTCCCCAAGACTCCCGAAGGGCTTCCCCAGCGGCAGCGAAGGGAAGGCGAAGGGCGAACGGCCCACCGGGAGGGCGTCGTCTCCCCGGCGACGCCGTCCCGGTGGGCCGTCGGCCCGCCAAGCGGTCCCGGGAAAGATACCGACAGGACGGTCTGTTTTCCAGTCGAGTCGCCGGAGAGCCGCCGCGGGGCCGCTCCGGGGCGGTCGCTCAGGCGCCGCGCAGGCGGTCCAGCTCGGCCCGCAGCTCGGGGCGGGCCATCCGCCGCAGCCGCTCGCGGGTGTGCTGCCAGCGGCGCTCGGCCGCCGGACCGTCGACCGCCATCGCCTGGTTGATCAGGGCCAGGCCGCGGATCGTCGACATCGCGACGTTCAGGTCCTGGACCAGGTCGGCGGAGATCTCGGCGTCGCCGCCGACCAGCTCCGAGACCGCCTCGAACAGCGACTCGGTGACCGCCTTCTCGACCTCGACGATGTGCTCCAGCAGCGCCGGGTCGCTGCGGCCGGCGACCCACAGCTCGAGAACGGCCTGGAAGAGCGGGCCCTGGTGGCTCTCCCACAGCACGTCGAGCACGGCGTCGAGCGGGTCGGGGCTCTCGGCGATCGACCGCAGCTCCTCGACCGCCTCGGTGGTGCGGCGGCGGGCCAGGTGGCGGACCGCCTCGGCCACCAGCGCGGCCTTGGTCGGGAAGTGGTGGACCTGGGCCCCGCGCGAGACGCCGGCCCGCTCGACGATCTTGGTCGTCGTCGTGCCCGCGTAGCCGTAGTCGACCAGGCAGTCGATCGTGGCGTCGAGCAGCGCGGCCTGGGTCGCGGCGCGACGCTCCTCCTGCGTGCGGCGGGCGCGGGGCCGGCCCGGCTTGGCGTCGGGGGTCGTCACCACGTCCAGGGTAGTGCCGGCGGCGGCGTCGACCCTCGCCGACCGCTCGCGCGTGGATGTCCGTTTTCCGCCGGTCGCGGGCCCGGACCCCTGTCACCATCGATGGCGATGCACGCGCCGCCGGCGATCGAGGACCCCCAGTTCGACCAGCGCTACGCCGCGGTCCGCAGCCGCGACCGGCGGTTCGACGGCCGCTTCGTGACGGCGGTCGCGACGACCGGGATCTACTGCCGCCCCTCCTGCCCGGCGGTCACCCCGCGGCGCGGCAACGTCCGCTTCTACCCGACCGCGGCGGCCGCCCAGCAGGCCGGGTTCCGGGCCTGCCTGCGCTGCCGGCCCGAGGCCAGCCCCGGGTCGCCGGAGTGGGACGTGCGGGCCGACGTGGCCGGGCGGGCGATGCGGCTGATCGGCGACGGGGTCGTCGACCGCGAGGGGGTCGGCGGGCTGGCGCGGCGGCTGGGCTACTCCGAGCGCCACCTCCAGCGGGTGCTGGTCGAGCAGCTGGGCGCGGGGCCGCTGGCGCTCGCCCGGGCTCAGCGCGCGCGGACCGCCGGGCTGCTGATCGAGTCGACGGCGATGACCTTCACCGAGGTCGCCTTCGCGGCCGGCTTCGGCAGCCTGCGGCAGTTCAACGACACCGTTCGCGAGGTCTTCGGTCGCAGTCCGACCGAGCTGCGGCGGCGGGCCGACGCGGGGGCGGCGCTGCCCGGCACGGTGACGGTGCGGCTCGGCCGCCGCGAGCCGTTCGCCTGGGACGCGCTGCTGGCGTTCCTCGACCGGCGGGCGGTCCCGGGACTGGAGTGGTGCGACGGGACGGCCTACGGACGGACGCTGACGCTGCCGCGCGGGCCCGGGGTCTGCGTGCTGCGCGAGGGCGACGGCGCGGTCCTCTGCACGCTGCGGCTGGCCGACCTGCGCGACCTGCCGGCGGCGGTCGCCCGCTGCCGGCGGCTGCTCGACCTGGACGCCGACCCGCAGGCGATCGACGACCACCTGGCGAGCGACCCGGCGCTGGCCCCGCTGGTGGCGGCGACGCCGGGGCGGCGGCTGCCGCAGGCGGTCAGCGGCTTCGAGCTGACGCTGCGGACGGTCGTCGGCCAGCAGGTGTCGGTGGCCGGCGCGCGGACGATCGTCGGCCGGCTGGTGGCCGCCCACGGACGCCCGGTCGGCGACCTGGCGGGGGAGGGCGAGGCGTCGTGGACCTTCCCCGCGCCGGAGGTCGTCGCTGAGCTGCCCGACGAGGCGCTGCCGATGCCGCGGGCGCGGGCCCGGGCGGTGCGGGCGCTGGCCGCCGCGGTCGCCGCCGGTGATCTGGACCTGGAGGGCGGCGAGCAGCGCGAGCGGGTCCGCGAGCAGCTGCTGGCGCTGCCGGGGATCGGGCCGTGGACGGTCGACTACGTGGCCGCGCGGGCGCTCGGCGACCCCGACAGCATCCCCCTGACCGACCTCGGGATCGTCCACGGAGCGGCGGCGCTCGGGCTGCCCGCGGACCGGCGGGCGCTGGCCGAGCGGGCGGCGATCTGGTCGCCGTGGCGGGCCTACGCGGCGCAGCACGTCTGGTCGGCGGCGCCGACGCGGGCGGCGGGGTCGGCGTCCGGGTCGGGGCGGCGCGGCGGGTCGACGCGGGACGCGGCGGCGTGAGCGGCGGGACGGTCCTCCACCACGGCCGGATCGCGACCGCGCTCGGCCCGCTGGCGGTGCTGGTCGACGCTCGCGGCGGGGTCCACGCCAGCGGCTTCACCGACGACCGCGCGGCGCTGCTGCAGCGGCTCGGCGCGGCCGCCGCGACGGTGACCGTGGTCGACGTCGACGGGCCGGCGGCGCTGGCCTCGGGCAGCCCGACCGCCGTCGCCCTGGCCGCGCTGGCCGCCTACGCCGCCGGCGATCTCGGAGCGATCGACACGGTCCGCGTGGTCCAGGACCCGGATCCGGCCCGGGCGGTGGCGACCGTCCGCCGGCGGCTGCGGGCGGTCCCGGCCGGCCAGACGCGGACCTACGCCGAGCTGGCCGCCGAGGCCGGCCTGCCGCGCGCGCCACGGGTCGCCGGCCTGGCCTGCAGCAGCAACGCCGCGGCGCCGTTCGTCCCCTGCCACCGGATCCTGCGCGGCGACGGCTCGCTCGGCGGTTACCGCTGGGGGCTCGACGTCAAGCGCCGGCTGCTGGCCCACGAGGGCGCGGCGTAGCTCGGGCGCCGGGTGGGGAGGGAGGGGGCGAACGTCGCACGCCGTCCCCGGTCTTCCCGCCGTGTGACGTTTCCCACCGCCCGTGACGGCGAACGTCGTACGGCGGCCCGAGAGCCGGGGGGGTGTGACGTTGGCCCCGCCCCGGCCGCCCCGCCCACCGGCTAGGGCGCGGTCGCGACCGCCGCCCCGGCCCGCCGCAGCTCGTCGAGCGCGCGGTCGCCGTCGCCGGTCGCCACGTCGACGGCGGCGACGGCGTCGGTCACCACCAGCACGTGGAGGCCGCCGTCGAGCGCGTCGAGGGCGGTCGCGCGGACGCAGTAGTCGGTGGCCAGGCCGCAGACCACCGCCCGCTCGACGCCGCGCTCGCGCAGCAGGTCGAGCAGGCCGGTCCCGTCGAAGGCCGAGTAGGCGTCGACGTCCGGCGCGGTGCCCTTGTCGACGATCGTGGCCCCGCGCAGGTCGAGCGCGGGGTGGATCTGGGCGCCGTCGGTCCCGGCCACGCAGTGCGGCGGCCACGGCCCGCCGCGCTCGGCGAACGAGACGTGCCCGGCCGGGTGCCAGTCGCGCGAGGCGACGATCGTGGCGCCCGCCTCGCGCGCGGCGTCGAGCAGCCGGCCGACCGGACCGAGGATCAGGTCGCCGCCGGCCACCCCCAGCGCGCCGCCGGGCAGGAAGTCGTGCTGGACGTCGACCACGATCAGCGCGTCGCGCGGCGACAGCGCCGCCGGGTGCGAGAGGCGGTCGCGCAGCGCCAGCAGCTGGGGCGACCGCTCGGCCGGCGGGAAGCCCGCGCCGGCCGCGACCTCGCGCCGCTCGGCCGCGGCGTGGTCGCGAGCGGCCGCCAGGTCGAGCGCCGCCGGCCGCGGGCGACCCTCGACCATCACCGGCCGCAGCAGCGGCACGCCGGCCGTCGCCTCGTGGCCGAGGTGGATCAGGTGCTCGACCGTCGGCCCGCGCTCGTCGCGCCCGCGCCGCCGCGTCACCTGGTGGACGCCGGGATCGGTCTCCTTGCCCGGCGAGCGCTTCATCACGTGACGCAGCGCCGGATCGGCCGCGTCGTGCTGGGCGCAGAGCTTGTAGACCGCCCCCAGCGGCTCGCCGGAGCGGAGCCGGGTGCCGATCCCGAAGGCGTCGACCGGCACCCCGTCGGCGACCATCCGCGCGATCGCCGCCGCGTCGAGGTCGCCCGAGAGCAGGATCTCGGTCTGCCCGAGGCCGGCGCCGTCGAGCTGGGCCCGGGCCCGCCGCGCCTCGGCCGCCAGGTCGCCGGAGTCGATCCGGATCCCGCGCAGCGGTACCCCCGTCGCGGCCGACGCGGCGATCGCCCGTGCGACCCCGCGCTCGACCTCGTAGGTGTCGACCAGCAGCGCCGTGCCCTGCGGGTGGTCGGCGAGGGCGGTCGCGAACGCCTCCTGCTCGTGTTCCTCGCCGTAGGCCATCACCGCGTGGTGGGCCATCGTGCCGACCGTCGGGATCCCGTACCGCAGCCCCGCCTCGGGCAGCGCGGTGCCGGCGATCCCCGCCAGCCAGGCCGCGCGGGCGGTCGCCGGCCCGGCCTCGGGCCCGTCCAGCCGCCGCAGCGAGAAGTCGTAGACCGGGCGGCCGGCGGCGGCGGCGACCACGTCGGCCGCGGTGCTGGCGATCCGGGTGCCGTAGTTGACGTGGGCCAGCACCACCGGCTCGACCAGCGCCGCCTCGACCCGCGGCGCCGTCACCCGCAGCACCGGCACCCCGGCCGGCACGCAGGTGCCCTCGGGCAGCGCCCAGACGCTGCCGCTGAACCGCAGCCCGTCCAGCCGCTCCAGCAGCGCGGGGGAGAAGCGGCCGTCGGCGGCCAGCCACTCCCGCTCCTCCGGTGTCGCCCGCAGCGCCGCCAGCGCCGCGACCGCCTCGGCCACGCCGGCCGCCATCAGCCACGAGCGGCCGGCCGGCAGCCGCCGGAAGACGAGCTCGAACGAGACCAGGTCGTCGCGGCCGTGGCGGACGAAGCCGTCGGCCATGGTCAGGGTGTAGAGGTCGGTCTGGAGGACGCTCATCGAACCGGGGGGACGGAGCGGCGCTCGGCGCGTGGCCGCTCGTCCGGTAGCCTTCGCAGCGAAGGGCAGTATCCCGCAAGCGACGTTGCCGTCAGTCCGGTCGCCCTATGTGGCCCGGTGCGTCCGCCCAGGGAGGGTGGGAGAGACCTTCGACCACGCCAACCACAGGTCGGAGCACCCTTCATGTCCGTCACCCTGCTCGCCGCGTCCTCGTCCGAGAGCACCGGCTCCGAGGTCGCGCCGCTCGTCTGGATCGCCTTCACCGCGTTCATCGTGGCGATGCTGATCCTCGATCTCGTCGTCCACCGCCACAGCGAGGGCGACGGTCCCGGCGACTCGCACGTCCCGCCCTTCCGCGAGAGCGTGATCTGGAGCATCGGCTGGACGGTGCTGGCGCTGGCCTTCACCGCGGTCGTGCCGCTGGTCCACGACGGCTTCGGCGGCAAGCAGGCCGGCGAGTTCCTGACCGGTTACGTGATCGAGCGCAGCCTCTCGCTCGACAACCTCTTCGTCTTCACGATCCTCTTCGGCTTCTTCAGCGTGCCGCTCTACGCGCAGCGGAAGGTGCTCTTCTACGGGATCATCGGCGCGATCGTCCTGCGCGCGATCTTCATCCTCGTCGGCGGCGCGCTGCTGAACGCGTTCCACTGGATGATCTACGTCTTCGGCGCGTTCCTGGTGATCACGGCGATCCGGATGGCGACCCACTCCGACGAGGAGGTCGACCCCGAGAACAACCCGATCCTGAAGCTGATCCGGCGGGTCTTCCCGATGAGCGACAGCTACGACGGGTCGAAGGTCTTCACGATCGAGAACGGCAAGCGAATCGGCACTCCGATGCTGGCCGCGCTGGCGATGGTGGCGACCTTCGACGTGATCTTCGCGATCGACTCGATCCCGGCGATCTTCGCGGTCACCCGCGAGACCTTCATCGTCTTCGCCGCCAACGCCTTCGCGCTGCTCGGCCTGACCTCGCTCTTCTTCCTGATCGCCGGGCTGCTGGAGCGGTTCCACTACCTGCACTACGGGCTGGCGTTCATCCTCGGCTTCGTCGGCATCAAGATGCTGCTGGCCGACGTCTACCACATGCCGATCGGGATCTCGCTCGGCGTGATCGTCGGCACGCTGCTGGTCGCGGCCTGGGCCTCGAACCGCTGGCCGAAGGACCACGGCGACGGCGACGGCAGCCCGCCGGCGCCGGCCGCCGCGGCCTGAGCCTGAGCCGGGCCCGCCCTACGCCGCCGCCAGCGCCCGCACGACGCCGGCGGCGGCGATCGCGTGCCCGCGGGCGTTGGCGTGCATCCGGTCGTCGGCGAAGATCCCCGGGTCGGCGGCCAGCGGGTGGCGGTGGCCGTCGACGTGGATCGCGCCGAGATCGTCGGCCAGCTGGCGGGTGAGGGCGTCGAGCAGGTCGAAGCTCTCGGCCAGGCGGTCGCCGAGCGGGGCGGGCAGCAGCCCGCTGCGCGGCAGGTCGAAGAGCCCGATCGTCACCAGCTGGGCGCCGCTGGCGGCGAGCGGCTCCAGCAGCGCCCGCAGCTCGCGCCGCAGCGCGACCGGGTCGAAGCGGCGCGAGAGCGCGTCGTTGCCGCCGGCGGCGACCACCACCAGGTCGGGCGTCAGCGCCAGCGCGCGGTCGAGCTGCTGCTCGCGGATCTCGGCCGTGCGCAGGTCGCGGACCCCGAGGTTGTCGTAGCGGTCGGGGGCCAGCGCGTCGGCCAGCCGGTCGGCCCAGCTGCGGTCGCGGTAGCCGGGGCAGGGACCGCGAAGCCCGGCGGCGACGCTGTCGCCGAGCACCGCCAGCCGTCGCCAGGGGGCGTCGGCCAGCAGCGCGGCGGCGCGGTCGGGGGGCAGCGCGTGGGGATCGCGGTCCTCGAGCAGGACCGTGGCGGTGGACGTCATCGGAACGCCTCTCTGGTGGGTCAGCGGGCGGGCAGCGGCGGAGCGGAGGGGAGGGCCGACGGGGCGGCGGCTCGCAGCCGCAGGCCGGCGCCGGCGGCCAGCAGCGAGGCGCCGGCGCAGACCAGGTAGACGTCGGCGAAGGGCGCGACCAGGTGGCCGTCGCGGCCGGCCAGCAGCGCGGCGAGCAGGGCGACCCCGATCGCGCCGCCGATCTGGCGGGCGGCGATGTTGAGCCCGGTCGCGGCGGCGAAGCGGGGCGGCGCGACGGCCAGCGCGGCGGCGGTCGAGGCGCCGACGCTGACCGCGCCCATGCCGGCCCCGCCGACCAGCCCGGCCGGCAGCCAGAGGGCCAGGAAGGCCGGCTCGGCGGGCAGCGCGATCGCGATCGCCGCGCCGGTGGCGGCCATCAGCAGCGCGCCGCCGACCACCAGCGTCCGCGGCGAGGGCCGGCGGCGGGCGCGGCCGATCGCGACCCCGACCGCGGCCGAGGCGATCGCCCCGTGGGTCATCGCGAAGCCGGCTTCCAGCGGCGAGTAGGCCCAGACGCCGGTCAGGAACAGGACTCCGATCAGCAGCCAGGCGTAGAGCGCGGCGCCGAACAGCAGCGAGACCGCGTTGGCGGCCGCGTAGCTGCGGCTGCGCCAGAGGTCGATCTGGAGCGCCGGGGCCGGGTGGACGCGCGAGCGGCCCAGCGCCCATCCGCCCGCGACGAGGGCGGCGGCGAGCGCGGTCAGCGTCCGCGGGTCGCCCCAGCCCCACCGCTCGCCCTCGGTCACGGCCAGCACCAACAGCCCGACGGCGACCGCGACCAGGGCGGTGCCGAGCGCGTCGGGCAGCCGCTCGCGGCGGGCCTCGACCGTCGGCGCGCGGAGCGCCAGCCAGGCCAGCGCGGCCCCGGCGGGCACGTTGACGAGGAACAGCGCCCGCCAGCCGAAGGCCTCGACCAGGATCCCGCCGAGCGACGGGCCGAGCGCGGCGGCGACCGAGGCGGCCGCGCTCCAGAGCCCGATCGCGACCGTCCGCCGCTCGGGCGCGGTGTCGGCCAGGACGAAGGCCAACGAGGCGGGGATCATCGCCGCGGCGCCCGCGCCCTGGACAGCCCGGGCGGCGAGCAGCGCGCCGAGCCCGGGCGCGAGCGCGGCGGCGAGCGACGCGAGCGTGAAGAGGCTGACGCCGATCGCGAACAGCCGCCGCCGGCCGAGCACGTCGGCGACCCGCCCGGCGGGGGCCAGCAGCGCCGCCAGCAGGACGGTGTAGAGGGTGACGACCCACGAGAGGGTCGTGACGCCGGTGCCGAGGTCGCGCGCCAGGTCGGGGACGGCGAGGTTGGTGATCGTGACGTCGAGGAAGGCCAGGAACGAGCCGCCGCAGGCGAGCAGCAGCGGCAGCGGGGAGGGACGGTCGGCGGACATCGGGGCTCCGCGGTCGGGGACGGTGCCGGCGAATATAGATACCGATCGATCGGAAGTCAAAAAGGAGATCGATCGGTTGCTATGATCGGCGCATGGCCGGCCGCCGCAGCGACGCCGAAGCGCGCGAGACCCGCGCTGCGATCCTCGCCCGGGCGGCCGACAGCGCCTCCGTCGACGGCCTCGAGGGGCTGACGATCGGCCGCCTGGCCGCCGACGTCGGGCTCAGCAAGGCCGGCGTCCTCGGGCATTTCGGGACCAAGGAGGGGCTGCAGCTCGCGACGCTGGAGCACGCCGCGGCGCTCTTCCGCGAGCGGGTCTGGACGCCGGCGGCCGAGGCCCGTCCCGGGATCGAGCGGCTGCTGGCGATCTGCGCCGCCTGGACCGCCTACGCCGCCGACCCGCCCTTCCGCGGCGGCTGCTTCATGGCCGCCGCCGCCTTCGAGTTCGACGACCGCGACGGCGCCGTCCACGAGCAGCTGGCGGCGGTCCTGCGGCGCTGGCGGCGGACGCTGGTGGCCGAGGTCCGGACCGCGATCGAGGACGGCGACCTGCCGGCCGACTGCGATCCCGAGCTGGTCGCCTTCACGCTCGACTCGCTGGCCGTCAACACCAACCCCGAGCGCGGCATCCACGACGCCACCGCCGCGGCCGAGCGGACGCTGCGGGCGATGCACTGGGTGCTCGGGCGCGGGGCCGGCGTCCCCGCCTGACCGCGGTAGCCTGCGCGCCGTGCCCGCGCCGCTCGTCTCCGTCGTCGTGCCCACGCGCGACCGGCCCGAGCGGCTGGCGCGGCTGCTCGACGGCCTCCGCGCGCAGACGCTGGGGGCGGAGCGGATCGAGGTGATCGTCTGCGACGACGCCTCGGCGGAGCCGGCGGTCGCGGCGCTGCTCGACGCCGCCGTCGCCCGCGGCGACCTGGCCCTGCGGGTGCTGCGGCAGGAGCGACCGCGGGGCCCGGCGGTCGCCCGCAACCGCGGCTGGCGGACGGCGACCGCGCCGCTGGTGGCGTTCGTCGACGACGACTGCGTGCCGCAGCCGCGCTGGCTGGAGGCGCTGCTCGACGGCTGGCAGACCGGGACCGCCGACGGCGATCCGGCGCTGGCGCTGGTCCAGGGCCGGGTGCTGCCCGACCCGGCCGAGTACCCGCAGCGCTTCGGGCCGTTCTCGACCACGCTCTGGGTCCACGAGGCCGGTCCGCGGTTCGAGACGGCGAACATCGCCTACCCGCGCGCGCTGCTGGAGCGGCTGGACGGCTTCGACGAGTCGCTGGTGATCGCCGGCGAGGACACCGACCTCGGCTGGCGGGCGATCGAGGCCGGCGCGCGGGTGATCTGGGCCGGGGCGGCGCTCGTCCACCACGGGGTGATCCAGCAGGGACCGTGGGGCCGGCTGGCCAAGGGCTGGCGGTGGCGCTACGTGCCGGCCGTCTTCCGCCGCCACCCGGGCCTGCGGCGCGAGCTGATCGCCGGCGTCTTCTGGAGCCGCTGGCACTGGTGGCTGTTCCGGGCCGCGGCGGCGCTGCTGCTGCGACCGCGGGCGCCGGCCCGGGCAGCCCGTCCCGGCGGGCTGCGGGGGCCGCGGCGCGGGCCGGGCTGGGCGCTGCTCCGCTGGTGGCTGGCGATGCCCTACGTGCTGCGGCTGGTCGACTACCGCAGCGGGCCGCTGCTGGCCCCCTACCGGCTGGCCTGCGACCTGGTCGAGGTGGCGGCGATCGGCACCGGAGCGGTCCGCCACCGGATCGTGATGCTCTGACGGCCCCCGTGCCCCCGCCCGCTGCGACGTTCCGGACGCTCAGCGACCGAAACGTCGCAGGCGGCGGGCAGGGCGGGGCGGCGACGCGGCGCCGGTAGGCTCGGCCGATGCCGGACGCGCCCCTCACCGCCCGCGGGATTCGCCTGCTGCGGGCCGACAATCCCGGGCCGAAGACGCTGGAGGGGACCAACACCTGGCTGCTCGCCGACGGCGGTCGCACCTGGGTGGTCGATCCCGGGCCCGACCTCGACGAGCACCTGGACGCGGTCGCGGCGGCGGTCGCCGAGGGCGGCGGCCTGGCCGGGATCGCCCTCACCCACCGCCATCCCGACCACGCCGACGGCGTCGCCGGGCTGCTGCGGCGGACCGGGCCGGCGCCGCTGGCCTCGAAGAGCGGCTGGCTGCCCGACGACGCGCCCGCCGGGACGACCGCGGTCGCGGTCGGCGACGGCGACCGCGTCGGCCCCTTCGCCGTCGTCGCGACCCCCGGTCACGCGGCCGACCACGTGGTCTTCCTGGCCGGCGACGCGGTCTTCGCCGGCGACACGGTGCTGGGGACGGGCAGCGTGCTGCTGGTCCCGCACGCCGGCGCCCTGATCGGCTACCTGGCCGCGCTCCGCGAGCTGCGCACGCGCGAGCTGGCGCTGCTGCTGCCGGGGCACGGGCCGCGGGTCGACGACCCGGCGGCGAAGCTCGACGAGTACGTCGCCCACCGGCTCGACCGCGAGCGGCGGCTGGTGGCGGCGCTCGACGACGGCCTGCGGACGGTCGACCAGCTGCTCGACCGGGTCTGGGACGACGCCCCCGGGATCCTGCGGCTGGCCGCGGCGGTCACGCTCCAGGCCCACCTCGACAAGCTGGAGACCGAGGGCCGGCTGCCGGACGGGGTCGAGCGGCAGCAGTTCGGCGACTTCGACGGACTCTAGGTCGCCGCCGCGATCGCGTCGAGGCTGGTCAGCTGCTGCTCGACCAGCCACGCGAACGAGGCGTCGCGGTCGACGGCGAGGCCGAAGCCGTCGCCCGCCTCCAGCACCACGAACCCGTGCAGCGCGCTGCGCAGCGCCCGCGCGGCGTGGACCAGCGCGTCGCCCTCCAGCCGCCAGTGGCGGAAGAGCGCCAGCAGCAGCTCGGTGGTCCGGCGCGCGGCCGCGGTCAGCGCGTCGTCGCCGGCCGGCTGGGCGCGCTGGATCGCCGCGTAGGCCCCGGGATGGGCGTGGGCGTAGGCCCGGTAGGCCGCGGCGGCGGCGCGCACGGCGTCGGGTCCGGCGCGGCCGATCGAGGCCCGGGCCAGCGCCGCCTCGACGTCGCCGAGCGCGCGCAGGGCGATCCCGCGGCGGAGCCCGTCGAGCCCGTCGACGTGGTTGTAGATCGACGGCGCGCGGACCCCGAGCGCCGCCGCCACCCGCGCGACCGAGAGCGCGTCCAGGCCCTGCTCGTCAGCGATCCGCAGCGCGGCGTCGATCACCTGCGGCCCGTCGAGCCCGGCCCGCCGGCGGGTGGGCGCGGTCACCGGGCGGCCCGCTCGATCGCGCGGGCGATCGCAGGCCCCGGCCCCTCCACGATCGCGCCGTGACCGGGAGCCAGGCGGGCCGGCTCGAGCGCCTGGAGGGTGCGGCAGCTGGAGAGCGCCGTCGGCCGGTGCCAGGTGGCGACGCCGGCGAGCGGGAAGCGCCAGGGGATCGTGGCGGTGGTCGCGACCCCGCCGACGGTGGTGAAGGCGTCGCCGCAGAGCAGCGTCTCGTCGCGCTCGTCGAGCAGCGCCACGTGGCCGGGGGTGTGGCCGGGCGCGGCGATCACCCGCAGCGAGCCGACCCGGTCGCCGTCGGCCAGCAGCCGGGTCGGGGCCGTCCGCTGGCCCTTGATCGCGCCCCGCAGCTTGGCCGCCGGCTCGTCGGGATCGAGGCTGCGGTCGCCGGCCAGCAGCCGCGCGTCGCGGGCCGAGATCAGCACCTCGGCGTCGGGCAGCGCGGCGGCCAGCGCGTCGAGGCTGGCCACGTGGTCGTCGTGGGCGTGGGTCAGGACGATCCGCGCGATCGGCTGCCCGAGCTCGGCCGCGGCGGCCAGGATCGCCTTCGCCGACCCGCCGAGCATCGTGTCGACCAGGGTCAGCCCGTCCTCCTCGGGCACGAGGTAGGCGTTGACCAGGTGGAGGCGGTTCAGGCGCACGATTCCGGCGGGCGTCGCCGACGGCTGGTGACTGCTCATAGGAAATAGACTACGCACATTAGTCTGGCGGGGCAAGCGGTCGCCGCCGGGCGCTCGCTACCCTCCCCGGCCTACGGCGCGGTAGCCGCGCCGGTTCGCCCCGGAAAGACGCAGGAGACCTCATGACCGGTGTCGTCATCGCCTCGGCCGCTCGCACCGCGATCGGCAGCTACGGCAAGTCGCTGAAGGACGTGCCCGCGACCCAGCTCGGCGTCACGGCCGCGACGGCCGCGATCGAGCGGGCCGGCCTGCGCCCCGACCAGATCGAGCACGTCGTCTTCGGCAACGTGATCCACAGCTCGACCGACGACATGTACATGGCGCGCGTCGTCTCGATCAACGCCGGGATCCCGCAGGAGACGCCGGCCCTGACCGTCAACCGGCTCTGCGGCTCGGGCGTGCAGTCGATCGTGACCGCGACGATGCACATCCAGACCGGTGACGTCGACGTCGCGCTGGCCGGCGGCGCCGAGTCGATGTCGCAGGCGCCCTACTGGGTCGCCGACGGCCGCTGGGGCAGCAAGATGGGCCCTGGCAAGCTGGTCGACCCGGTCGTCGGCGGGCTCACCGACCCGTTCCGCAAGATCCACATGGGCGTGACGGCCGAGAACCTCTCGGTCCGCGACACGATCTCGCGCGAGGACCAGGACGCCTTCGCCTTCCGCAGCCACCAGAAGGCCGCCGCCGCCCGCGCCGCCGGCAAGTTCGCCGACGAGATCGCCCCGGTCGTGATCAAGACCCGCAAGGGCGAGGTCGTCTTCGATAGCGACGAGCACATCCGCGAGGACATCTCGATCGAGGCGCTGGCCAAGCTGAAGCCGGCCTTCAAGCGCGAGGACGGCACCGTCACCGCCGGCAACGCCTCGGGCCTCAACGACGCCGGCGCCGCCGTCACGCTGCTGCGCGAGGAGAAGGCCGCCGAGCTGGGCGTGACCCCGAAGGCGCGGATCCTCGGCTACGCGGTCACCGGCGTCGACCCGAACATCATGGGCATCGGCCCGGTGACGGCGATCCGCAAGGTCCTCGACCGGACCGGCGTCGCGCTCGACGACGTCGCGGTGATCGAGCTCAACGAGGCCTTCGCCGCCCAGTCGCTGGCCGTCACCCGCGAGCTCGGCCTGGCCGACGACGACCCGCGCGTGAACCCGAACGGCGGCGCGATCGCCCTCGGCCACCCGATCGGCGCCTCGGGCACCGCGATCACCGTCAAGGCGATCAGCGAGCTGCACCGGACCGCCGCCCAGTACGGCCTGATCTCGCTCTGCATCGGCGGCGGCCAGGGGATCGCGCTGCTGATCGAGCGCGTCTGATTCGAAACGTTTTGCGCGACGGCGGCCCGTGCGGCCACCGTCGCGCAAGCCCCGTGGCATCCGGCACGAGCAGGGTGCACGGCGACGCCGATCGCGTTAGGGTCCGGGCCGACGTGCTCTTCACCACCGCCGACGACGTCCACGAGAGCCTCGGCCGCCTGCTGCAGGAGCTGGCCACCGACCCAGACCTGGGGAACCGGCTGACGCACCTCGACACGGTGGTGCAGCTGAAGTGCCGCCACCCCGACGCGACGGTCACGCTCGTCGCGCGGACGAGCGAGCCGGCCCGCGTCGCCCTCGGCGAGCCGGGCGAGGACGTCCCCGAGCCCGACGTCGTGCTGACGATGGACGCCGACGTCGCCCATCACCTGTGGCTCGGCCAGCAGAACATCGCGATCGGGATCGCCCGCGGCTTCATCCAGGCCAAGGGCGACGCGCGCAAGGTCCTCGACCTGCTCGGGATGACCGGCGAGATCGTGCCCCGCTACCAGCAGCTGCTGCGGGCGGCGGGTCGCGAGGACCTGCTGACCGTCGCCTGAGCGGGGCCGGGCGCGGGCGGCCTCCGCCGCTAGACGTCGACGCCGGCCGTGAGGTCGGCCCGGTGGGCGCGGACGGTCGCCTCGATCGTCTCGACCGCGTCGTGCCGCGGCTCCCAGCCCAGCTCGTGGCGGGCCTTGGTCGCGTCGACGTGGACCGGACGGCGGGCGGCGTCGACCCACTGCGCCTCGGGCGGCAGGAACGGCAGCCGGTCGGCGATCTCGGCGACCGCGTCGGCGGCCAGCTCGGGCAGCGGCACCGTGTACCAGCCGAGCGCCGAGGCCAGGTCGCGGACGCTGAACGTGCCCGGCCCGGCCACGTTGTAGGCCCCCGGCGCGCCGCGGCCGAGGACCGCAGCCACCAGCGCCTCGGCCAGGTCGTCGTGGTGGACCAGCTGGAACGCCGCGCCCGGGTCGGGCAGCACCGGCTTCAGGATCGGCACCTGGTCGAGCAGCGAGAGCATCGCCGACGGCAGCCGCTCGCCCAGCCGCACGTACGGCAGCGAGCGGATCACCAGGTGCGCGCTCGGGCCCGCGACCAGCGCCGGCCGGATCACGTAGGCCTCGGTCTCCGTGCCCTCGACGTGGACCTCCAGCTCGCGCTCGGCCTCGACCTTGTGGGCCGCGTAGGGCCGCCCCGGCCCCGGCTGGTGGAGCGGCTGCTGCTCGTCGACCAGGCCGCCGCCGGGCGGCGAGCCGTAGGCGGTGATCGAGGAGACGTGGACGATCCGGCCGACCCCGGCGGCGACCGCCTCGTCGAAGACGGTCCGCGAGCCGCCGACGTTGGTCCGCTCGCCGTCGTCGTCGCCGGCCATGATCACGAACGCCAGGTGCAGGACGACGTCGGCGCCGGCCACCAGCGCCCGGACCGCGTCCGGATCGGCGACGTCGCCGCGGCGCAGCTCGGTCTTCGTCCAGCCGTGGGCGGCCGCGTCGCCGCCGCGGCGCGAGAGGCCGACGATCCGCCCGACCTCGTCGGCGCGCTCGAGCGCCGCGATCGCCGCCCGGCCGACCGCGCCGGTCGGCCCCGTCACGGCCACGGTCAGGCCGTCGGGACGGCCGGCGTCGGAGTTCGTGGGCATGCTGCGCTCCTGCTCGCGGGACCGCCGGCACCGCCGCCGGCGGGTTCGGCCGATGCTACCCCGGGAGCGGTGCGCCGCCGGACCGCCGCGGGGCCGTCGTCCCCCCGATCGGGCGTCAGCGCGGGCGCTCGGCCGCCGGCACGTCGGTCAGCGGGAACGCCCGCTCGATCCCGGCCCGGCGGATCCGCAGGATCGGGTCGCCGTCGCGCGGGTCGACGACCGGGGTCACCGGCTCGATCGCGCGGCCCTCGCAGGCGGCGAGCGCCTCGTCGGTGGTCGCCCAGCCGGCCAGCTCCTCGAGCTGGCAGCGGGTCGGGAACGCGACCACCGCGAGCCCCTGCGCGACCGCGTCCTCGAGCAGCTGCGCGGGCGCGACCCAGCGGTGGGCGACGATCTCCTCGCCGTCGATCACGATCGGCGGATCGCCCTCGATCCGGCCGAGGAAGAAGGCGGTGTCGAACCGCACCGGCAGCGGCTCGGGCGTGATCCAGCGGTCGAGCGCCACCAGCGCGTCGGCGGCGACGGTCAGGCCGACCTCCTCGCGCAGCTCGCGGGCGGCGGCGGCGCGGTTGGCGGCGTCGCCCTCGCCGTCGCTCGGCTCGACCCGGCCGCCGGGGAAGACCCAGAAGCCGCCCATGAAGCGGGCGGCGGGCGTCCGCTGGCCGACCAGCACCTCGAGCCCCGTCGGCCCGTCGCGGAGCGGCACGACGGCGGCGGCGGGACGCGGCGTCACAGGCGGCCGGGCGGAGGGATCGACGGAACTGGCCACGCAGCCAGCCTAGCCCGTCGGCCGGCGGGCGGGCGGGCGCGCGTCGGCGGTGGCGGGCACGACAACGGTCGCGGCGGACGCGGTGTTCGACGCCCAGGACGATCGCCGATCGACTCATCTACTCTTGCCGCCATGAGTGACGACGCGCAGTGGATCTGCGAGGCCTGCGGCTACGTCTACGAAACCTCCGAGGGCGATCCGGACGGAGGGATCCCGCCCGGAACGCCGTTCGAGGACATCCCCGACACCTGGCTCTGCCCGGTCTGCGGCGCCCGCAAGCGCGAGTTCACCCGGATGGACTAGCCCTCGGCGGCCCAGCCGCGCAGGAACCGCGCGCCGAGCGCCACGACCGCCGGGTCGTGGCCGGTCGACGGGTGGTCCCCGCCCGGCAGCACCACCAGGCTCGAGCGGCCGCCGCTCTGCGCGTGCAGGGCGCGGCTGTGGGCCACCGGCACCACCTCGTCGCCGGCGGCGTGGACCAGCAGCAGCCGCTCGCCGAGCGCCGCCACCGCGGCGACCGGATCGGCGGCGTCGAGCAGCGCCCGCAGCGGCGCCGGGTCGACCGCCGCGTCGTAGGCGCCCTCGGCCAGCCGCGCGGCCAGCATCCGCGGCGCCGCCGGGCAGATCGCGACCACCGCGCGGGCGCCGACCCGCTCGGCGGCCAGCAGCGCCAGCAGCCCGCCCATCGAGGCCCCGCGCAGCAGCCGCGGCCCGGGCGGCAGCAGTGCCGCGACCGTCGCGACGTCCTCGACCGCGCGGCCGTCGAGCCGCCCGTCGGGCCCGCCGGCGCTGTCGCCGTGGCCGCGCTGGTCGGGCACCGCCACGGCCAGGCCGGCGGTCTGCAGCGCGGCGGCGACCGCGGCGTGGTTCTGGCGCCGCGAGCCGGCGCCGTGGAGGAGCACGACGCCCCCGACCGGATCGGGGACGTCGTAGAGGTCGACGGTCAGGCCGTCGGCGACGACCGTGCGCGCGGCCAGCGGACCGCGCGCGTCGCTCACTTCGGCAGCGACGACGCCGAGGGCATCGCCGGGATCAGGGCGCCGTAGTCGATCTTCCAAACCCCGTCGACCTTGCGCAGCGGCGGCCCGATGTTGCCGCCGAGGGTGGCGCGGTCGCCCTTCACCGTGACCTTCGCCTTGCCGATCGCGGCCAGGGCCTGCTTCGACGGCGCGGCGGCGGCGTTGACGTTGTTCTTCATCAACGACTCGCAGGTGACGTCCTTCTGGCGCAGCTTCTTGGCGACCTCGTCGAAGCCGATGATCCGCGAGCAGATCTTGGCGCCGTCGCCCTTCGAGACCGCGGTCAGGAAGTCGCGCATCGCGGTCCGGACCTCGTTGGCCGTCTGGTCGTCGGCCGGCTTGCCGCCCTTGGTGTAGTTGGCCAGCGGGTTGTCCGGGGCCGGCTGGGCCGTCGTCTCCGGCTTCGGCTGCTCGCCCTTGTCGTCCTTCGACGGCTCGCTGGTCGTCGTCGTCGGCTGCTCGCTCGTCGTGGTCGGCGTCGAGGCGGACGTGCTGGCGCTGGTCGTCGGCGTGCTGGCGGCGGTGGTGTTCGGCTCGTCGTCGCCCCCGCAGCCGACGGCGGCGAGGGGGAGCGCGGCCGCCAGCAGCAGCGGCAGGAGGCGGGTTCGGATCATGGCACCTTGGGTGTCGGGGACGGCGCTGTGTCGAACGGCGCGCCGTCCCCCACCCTAGAGCCTCGACCGGCCCCGCGGTTCAGGCCGGCTCGCCGACGGCGGTCGCCGGGGCCTCGGCCGCGGCCGCCTGCGGACGCGCGCGGCCGGGGGTCAGGAGGCCGATCGCGGCCCCGACCGCCAGCACCGCCGCGCCGACCGGCAGCGCCGCCACCAGCCCGTCGCTGAACGCCTGCGGATCGGCGTGGCCGCCGTGGGCGCTGAAGACGGTGGCCAGGATCGCGACCCCGAAGACGCCGCCGCTCTCGCGGATCGCGTTGGTCGTCCCCGAGGCCTTGCCGGCCAGCGCCGCCGGGGCCGACGCGAGCACCGCGCCGGCGACCGGGCTGAAGACCAGCGCCATCCCGACGCCGGCCAGCACGAACGGCGCGATCAGCTCGCCGTAGGGGACGGTCGGGGTCGAGACCTGGGAGAGCCAGAAGAGCGCGATCGCCTGCAGCGCCATCCCGGTCACCAGCAGCGGCCGGGGGCCGATCCGGTCGCTCAGGAGGCCGGCGATCGGGGCCACCAGGACCGGCATCCCGGTCCACGGCAGCGTCCGCAGGCCGGCCTCGAGCGGGCCCATCTGCTGGGCGATCTGGAAGAACTGGCTGAGCAGGAAGATCGCCCCGAACATCCCGAAGAACATCGCGAACGAGAGCCCGTTGGCGGCCGCGAAGGGGGCCGAGCGGAAGAGCCGCAGCGGCAGCATCGGGGCGACCGCGCGCCGCTCCCAGGCGACGAAGGCGACCAGCAGCAGGAGGCCGGCGGCGAGCGCCGCGACGACCGTCGCCGAGCCCCAGCCGAGCACCTGGCTGCGGACGATCCCGAAGGTCAGGCCGAAGAGGCCGGCGGTGGCCAGCAGCAGGCCGCGGCGGTCGATCGGGGTGGTGCGGCCGTCGGGCGCGAACGACTCGCGCAGCTGGCGGGCGGCGATCGGCAGCAGCAGCAGGCCGACCGGGACGTTGAGCCAGAAGATCCACGACCAGTCGAGGCCCTCGACCACGGCGCCGCCGACGGCCGGGCCGATCGCGACCCCGAGGCCGCCGATCCCGCCCCAGATCCCGATCGCCAGGCCGCGCTGCCGCGGCGGCACGGCGTCGGCCAGGATCGTCAGCGTCAGCGGCGTGACGATCGCCGCCCCGAGGCCCTGGAGCGCGCGGGCGGCGACCAGCAGCTCGACCGATCCGGCGAGCGCGGCCAGCGCGCTGGCGGCGGTGAAGAGGCTCAGGCCGAGCAGGAACATCCGCCGGCGGCCGAAGCGGTCGCCGAGCGCGGCGCCGGTCAGCAGGAAGACGGCGAAGGCGAGCGTGTAGCCGTTGACCGTCCACTCCAGCGCCTCGAGCGAGCCGCCGAGGTCGCGTTGGATCGAGGGCAGGGCGACGCCGACGACCAGGTTGTCGAGCGAGGTCATGAAGACGGCGAGCGCGACGATCACGACGACGCGCAGGGGGAAGCCGGTCGGGCCGGCGCTGGTGGGCATGGTGGATCTGTCCTTCGGGTGGGATGGGCGTGGGTCGCGCGGGGGCGTGAAGGTGGTGAGTGCTCACTCTCCTAGTGGCCCGAAGAACGGCGGCCGAGGCCGCCGGGGTCACGAGGAGGGTGGGGGAGGTCAGCCGCGGGCGGCGTCCTCCGGGGACGGGGTGGCGGCCGCGGCGGCCGCTGCGGCGGCGGCCTCGGCAGGCGGCAGGCAGGGCTCCTCGGCCCAGGGCGGGGCGCCGGTCAGGGCGCGGGCCCAGTCGGCGTCGATCGCGTAGAGGTCGAGCGCCGCGGCGACGTTGCAGAGCATTCCCTGCGCGAAGAAGGCACGGAGCTCCTCGGGCGTGACGTCGGGGGCCTGGCGCCGGACCAGCGCCGAGAGCGAGCGGAACGACTCCTGCATCGCCTGCCGGACCTCGGGCATCGTCGGCGAGGCGGCGTGGGCGTGGAGCTGGAGCAGCAGCTGGTCGCTGTCGGCGAGCAGCGCGCTGTACGACATCCCCATCGCCGGCAGCACCGGGTCGCCGGCGGCGCGGGCCTCGGCGGCGGCGCGCTCCATCACGTGGCCGATCTTCGCGTTGCAGCGGGCCACCAACGCGCGGACCAGGTCGAGCTTGGACGGGAAGAGCCGGAAGAGGTAGGCGTGGGAGATCCCGGCCGCCTCGGCGATCGCGGCGGTGGGCGTGGCGTCGAACCCGCGCGCCGCGACCAGCGGCGTGGCGACGTCGAGCACCTGCTCGCGGCGTTCCTCGGCGGAGAGTCGGGTGGTCGCCATCGCGAGGTGAGTATGCACTTACTTCCTTGGGCTGTCAAGCGCCGCGCGGGGCCGCTTCACCCCGCCGTCACCGCATCCGCGCGCGCGACCCGCGATCCTTTGGCCCGTGGACGACCGCACCGCGCGCACCGTTCCGCGCCCCGCCACGGGCGTGCTGGAGGAGGCCCTGGGGGCCGACCTCCTGCTCGCGCTGCGCGAGGCGGTGCGGGCCTTCGCGCTCTCGCGGGCGGTGGTCTGGACCGCCGGGCTGCTGACGATCGCGCTCTTCGGCTGGGCCGGATCGCGCGGCGCGCGGCTCGATCCGATGTGGGAGTGCCGGCCGACGGCGATCGGCGGCCTCGACGCCCTGATCGCGCCCGGCTGCCGCTGGGACAGCTCCTGGTACCTGACGATCGCGCAGGGCGGCTACACGCCGACCGACCCCTCGCGCTCGGCGTTCTTCCCGCTCTACCCGCTGCTGATGAACGTCGTCTCGGCCCCGCTCGGCGGCGCGCTGGTGCCGGCCGGGCTGCTGATCTCGTGGACCTGCGCGATCGGCTTCCTGACCGCGCTGCACCGGATCGTGGCCAAGGCCCGCGACGTGGCGACGGCGCGGACGGTGGTGCGGGTGGCGGCCTACGTGCCGCCGGCGATCTTCCTCTCGGCGATCTACACCGAGGCGCTGTTCCTGGTCCTCTCGCTCGGCTGCCTGTGGGCGGCGCGCCAGGACCGCTGGCTGCTGGCCGGGGCGCTCGGCGCGGTTGCCGCCTCCTGCCGCAGCATCGGGATCCTGCTGGTGCTGCCGCTGATGGTCGAGTACCTGTGGGGCCGGCGGCCGGGGGCGACCCCGCTGCGCGGCGACGTCGCCTGGTGGCGGGTCGGCGGCCGGCGGTCGCTGCGGGGAAGCGAGTGGCGGTGGATCGCGCTGGTGCCGGCGGGCCTGCTGGCCTACGCGCTCTACCTGGGGCTGGAGACCGGCGACCCGATCGGGGCGATCCGGGCCCAGGGCGACTGGGCGCGGACCTTCCTGACCCCGATCGGCGGCCTCGGGGCCGGCGTCTGGGCCGTCGTCGGCCGGATCGGCGACCTGGCGGGGGCGTGGCGGATGGACCCGCTGGCGCCGGGCCAGGTGGCGGGGCTGGCCCTGGCCCGCGACGTCGTCCTGCTGGCGATCGTGACCGTGGCCGGGGCGGTGCTCTGGTGGGCGCGGCGGCGGCTGCCGGTCAGCTGGGTGGCGTGGGGCGCGATCTCGCTCGCCTATCCGCTGTCGGTGCCGTCGATGCAGCAGCCGCTGATGTCGATGCCGCGGTTCGCGATGGCCTGCTTCCCGATCGTCGTCGCGCTCGGCCTCTGGGCCCACCAGGGCCAGCGGATGCGCTGGGTCGCGCCGCTGCTGCTGGTGCTGCAGGCGGCGTGGGCGGTGCTGTTCGTCAGCTGGGTCTGGGCGCCGTAGGGACGGGGGCCGCCGGGCGGCCCGCGCTCAATCGGCCAGGTCGACCACCAGCGGCGCGTGGTCGGAGGGCTTCTGGCCCTTGCGGAACTCGCGCGAGACCCAGACCCGCTCGGCGCGGGCGGCGGTCTCGCGGTCGAGCAGCGCCAGGTCGATCCGCAGGCCCAGGTTCTTGTGGAAGTTGCCGGCCCGGTAGTCCCACCAGGTGTAGCGGGGACCGCCGGGGCCCTTGGGATCGTCGGCCGGGAAGTCCTCGCCGTTGACCGCGACGAAGCCGTCGACCAGGTCGCCGGCCTCCAGCACCCCGCGCAGCGCCGTCCGCTCCGGCTCCGAGGTGTGGGTGCCGGCCACGAACCGGTCCGGCGCGTAGCAGTCGCGGTCGGTCGGGCAGACGTTCATGTCGCCCATGATCACCAGTGGCCCGCCCGCCGCCAGGGTCCGCGCCCGCTCGGCCATCGCGTCGAGGAAGGCCAGCTTGGCCCGGTAGTCGGGGTGGTCGAGGGCCTTGCCGTTGATCACGTAGACCGAGGCGATCCGCAGCCCGCCGACCGTCGCCTCGATCCACCGCGCCTCGGTCGGGTCGTGCTGGCCCGGCAGCCCGGCCAGCGGCTCGCTCGGCGCGTCGCCGGCCGTCGCGGCCCGCGACAGGATCGCCACCCCGTTCCACGGCCCCGCCGAGTGCTCGTCGATCCGGTAGCCGGCCGCCTCCAGCTCCAGCCGCGGGAACTGGGCCGCGCTGCACTTCGTCTCCTGCAGGCAGAGCACGTCCGGCTCCAGCTCCTCCAGCAGCTCCAGCACCCGCGGCAGGCGGGCGCGCAGCGAGGCGACGTTCCAGCTGATCAGGCGCACGGGGGGATCCTTGCAGTCCCCGCCCCGCTCACCGCCCCCGCCACTGCGGCGGCCGCTTCTCGGCGAACGCCCGCACGCCCTCCAGCAGGTCCTCGCTGGCGAAGCTGGCGCGGCGCAGGGCCAGCAGCTCCTCCTCGACCTCACGCCGCAGCTCGCCCTCGCCGTCGAGCAGCGCCCGCAGGATCCGCTTGTTGCCGCGCTGGGCGAGCGGGGCGCCCGCCGCCAGGCCGACGGCCAGGTCGAGCGCGGCCGCCTCCAGCGCGTCGGCCGCCACCACCCGGTTGACCAGGCCCCAGGCGAGCGCCGTCGGCGGGTCGATCGCGCGGCCGAGCAGGAACAGCTCGCGGGTCCGGGGGCTGCCGATCGCGTCGACGAACCGCCGCAGGCCGGTGTGCGAGTAGATCAGCCCCAGCTTCGCCGGCGGCATCGCCAGCCGGATGTGGTCGGCGGCGATCCGCAGGTCGCAGACCAGCGCCAGCTCCAGCCCGCCGCCCATCGTGTGGCCCGGCAGCGCCGCCACCGTCGGCAGCTCGCAAGCCTCGACCGCGTCGATCGCCGCCGTGAACGGGTGGGCGACCAGCGCCTCGGCCTGCTCGGCGAAGGCGTCGGCCGGGCCGCCCGCCACCTCGCCCAGGTCGTAGCCGGACGAGAACCGCCCGTCGGCGCCGGTCAGCAGGATCGCCCGCACGCCCGAGCCTGGCGCGCAGGCGTCGGTGACCGCTGCGGCGATCGCGTCGAGCAGCGGGTGGTCGAGCGCGCCGAGCTTCTCCGGGTGGGAGATCGTCAGGCGCAGGACGCCCTCGGCGGGGTGGTCGCGCAGCAGCTGGCCGGCCATCGCGGCGGACGATAGAGGCCGCGGCGAACGAGCACGTTCGCCGATCGGCCGAGCGGCCGGCCGCTATAGGCTGCCGGCCATGGATTCCGGTCCGGCCGTCGGCCCCGTCGTCCGCCAGCTGGGGCCGCCGAGCCCGGCGGCGCTCGTCTTCGAGCGCCGGCTGCGGCGGATCCTGCGTCCGCTCGCCGCCGGCTGGCGGATGACTCCGCGCGGCGTCCTGCTGCTGCAGCGGATCAGCGAGCCGCGCGGCCGCCGGATCCGCGCCAAGCAGGGAACGCTGGTCGAGGAGACCACGATCGACGGCGTGCCCGTCGAGCGGGTCTGGGGTCCGCGCGCCCAGCAGCGCCGCGGCCCCGACCAGGCCGTGCTGCTCTACCTCCACGGCGGCGGCTACGTCTTCGGCTCGCCCCGCACGCACCGGGTCCTGACCTCGCAGCTCTCCCACGCCAGCGGGATCCCGGCCGTCGTCCCCGACTACCGACTGCCGCCGGTCGCGACCCTGCCGGCGCCGGTCGAGGACGCGCTGGCCGTCTACCGCGCCCTGCTCCGCGACCACGACCCGGCTCGGATCGTCGTCGCCGGCGACTCGGCCGGCGGCAACCTGGCCCACGCGCTGCTGCTGCACGCCGCCGAGGCCGGGCTGCCGATGCCGGCCGGCCTGGTCCTGCTCTCGCCCTGGAGCGACCTGTCGATGAGCGGTCCGAGCGTCCGCGAGCACGACGGGATCGACCCCTTCATCCCCGAGGTCGCCCTCTGGCGCTGCGCCCGCGTCGCCTGCGCCGGGCTCGACCCGGCCGACTGGCGCTGCTCGCCGCTCTTCGGTCCCGCCGAGCTGCAGGCCCAGCTGCCGCCGACGCTGCTCCAGGTCGGCAGCACCGAGCTGCTGCGCGACGACAGCCGGCGGGTCGCCCAGCGGCTGGCCGACGCCGGCGTCCGCGCCGAGCTGGAGATCTACGAGCGGGTCCCGCACGTGCCGCCGATCTGGGGCAACCTGCCCGAGGGCCGCGACGCGACCGAGCGGATCGGCCGCTTCCTGGCCGCGGTCCTGCCCGACGGCGCCGCCCACCGGCCGACCCCGGCCGAGGCGGCCGCGGCCGTCGCCGACGAGACGACCACCGAGGACACCGCCGAGACCGCGGCCCCGACCGACCCGCTCGTCTCGTGATCCTCTCGATCGACCAGGGCACCACCGGCACGACCTGCTTCGTCGTCGACGGCGACGGCGAGCTGCTCGGCCGCGGCTACCGCGAGTTCGCCCAGCACTTCCCGCAGCCCGGCTGGGTCGAGCACGACGCGGCCGAGATCTGGGCCGTCACCCGCGAGGTCGCGTTCGAGGCCTGCGACGACGCCGGGATCGACCCCGCGCAGCTGCACGCGATCGGGATCACGAACCAGCGCGAGACGATCTGCGTCTGGGATCCCGCCACCGGCGAGCCGCTGCACCGGGCGATCGTCTGGCAGGACCGGCGGACGGCGGGGATCTGCGACCGGCTGCGGGCCGACGGCCACGAGCCGCTGATCCGCGAGCGGACCGGGCTGGTCCTCGACCCCTACTTCTCCGGCACCAAGATCGCCTGGCTGCTGGAGCACGCGCCCGAGCTGCGGGAGCGCGCCCGCCGCGGCACCGCCGTCTTCGGGACGATCGACTCGTGGCTGCTCTTCCAGCTGACCGGCGAGCACGTCACCGACCCGTCGAACGCCTCGCGGACGATGCTCTACGGGCTCGCGAGCGGCGGCTGGGACGAGCAGCTGTGCGACCTGCTCGGGGTGCCGCTGCGGTCGCTGCCGGAGATCCGGCCCTCGATCGGCGGCTTCGGCCGCGTCCAGCCGGGCGTGCTCGGCGGCGCCGCCTGCCCGGTCGCGGGCGTCGCCGGCGACCAGCAGGCGGCCCTCTACGGCCAGGCCTGCCTCGATCGCGGCGAGGGCAAGAACACCTACGGCACCGGCTCGTTCGTGCTCCTCAACACCGGCGACGAGGCCCCGACCGGCGCCCCGCCCGCGGGCCTGCTGCGGACCGTCGCCTGGCGGATCGGCGAGCGGACGATGTTCGCCCTCGAGGCCTCGGTCTTCGCCACCGGCGCCGCGGTCCAGTGGCTGCGCGACGGGCTGCGGATCATCGACAGCGCGGGGGAGACCGAGCCGCTGGCCGCCTCGCTCGCCTCCAACGACGGCGTCCACCTGGTGCCGGCTTTCGCCGGGCTCGGGTCGCCGCACTGGGACCCGTACGCGCGCGGCACGATCACCGGCCTGACCCGCGGCTCGACCCGCGCCCACCTGGCGCGGGCGACGCTGGAGTCGATCGCCTACCAGACGCTCGACGCGGTGCGGGCGATGGAGGCCGCCGCCGACGAGCCGCTGCGGGTGCTGAAGGCCGACGGCGGGGCGACCGCCAACCGCTGGCTGATGCAGTTCCAGGCCGACGTGCTCGGGGTGCCGGTGGTGGTGCCGGCGATCCACGAGACGACGGCGCTCGGCGCGGCCTACATGGCCGGGGTCGGAGTCGGCGCCTGGAACCAGCGGGAGATCACCCGCAGCTGGCGCCAGGCCGCCGCCTACGAGCCGCTGATGAGCCGCGACGAGGCGGAGACCCTGCACGCCGGCTGGCGCGACGCGGTCGGGCGCTCGCTGCGGCAGGCGCTGCCGGAGTAGGCTCGCGGCGATGGCCGACGACCTCGTCCAGCTGAAGCCGCAGGTCTACCGCGACGAGCGTCCGCCGGAGCAGTTCCGCCGCTACCACGAGCGGACCCGGCGGGCCGAGCCGGGGCCGACCTACGAGATCGTCCGCTGCCTGACGACGCTGCTGGGGCTGGGGTTCTTCCGGACCCGCGCCTACGGCACCGAGCGGGTGCCGCGGTCGGGGCCGCTGATCATCGCCCCCAACCACTTCTCGAACATGGACCACTTCTTCCTCGGCCTCGGGCTGCGGCGGAAGATCCACTTCATGGCCAAGTCGCAGATGTTCGTGCGGCCGCTCGACTGGGTCTACACGACCGGCGGCACCTTCCCGATCCAGCGCGGCCGGGCCGACGTCGAGGCGTTCGCGACCGTCTCGGCGATCCTCGCCCGCGGCGGCTGCATGGCCACCTACTGCGAGGGCGGGCGCTCGCGGACCGGCGAGCTGGCGGCGCGGGCCAAGCCGGGGATCGGCCGCTTCGCGCTCGAGTCGGGGGCGACCGTGGTGCCGGCGGCGATCCACGGCAGCTCGCACGTGCGCAACTGGAAGCGCGGCCAGCTGCCCCGGATCACCGTCCTCTTCGGCCACCCGTTCCGCTACGAGGCGCAGGGTGCCGGCAACGTCGCCCGTGACGACGCGCGGGCGGCGGCGGACGAGATCTTCGACGCGATCAAGCAGCTCTACGCGGTCCTCGACGCCGATCCCGCGCGGGCCCGGGCGGCGGCGCGGGCGCACGTGGCGGGGGGCTGAGCCGGGGGGGCTTCAGCCGGCCGGGCGGGCGGGCGGGCTCAGCGGGGCGGGCGGGCGCCGCCGGTGGCTGAGCCGGTCGCAAGCGGTTCAGCGCGACGGGCGGGCGGCCGGCGCCGTGACGTTGCGGTAGGCGGCCCGCCAGAGGGCCACGTAGGCGGTCGCGGCGGCCGCCCAGGCGAGGCGGTGGTGGGGCATGTCGTGGCTCCTTCCGGGGTGGCTCATGGGAGGATCATCGGCCGTCCGAGCGCCCGCCTCCGCGCCGTCGGCCACCGCCTGGACGAGTCGTCGGTCACGGACGGTCGTGGGTCGCCCTGGCGGACGGTCGAGGCGGCCCGGTCGAATCGCGGATCCGTCGCGACGACGAGACCGAGACGGCGTTTCGACGTCCCCACGCCGTCGAAACGCGATCTCGCCAGCGGCCACGCGCGAGACCGCGATTCGACGTCTCCGGGCGGGCGGAACGCCGTCTCGCTCCCGCCCCGCCCACGAGACCGCGATTCGACGTCCCCGCGCCGCCGAAACGCGATCTCGTCGGCCGACCACTCGCCAGACCGCGATTCGACGTCCCCACGCCGGACGGTCGCCATCTCGCCCCACCCCTCCGCGCGAGACTGCGATTCGGCGTCCCCACGCCGTCGAAACGCGATCTCGTCGGCCGGCCATGCGCGAGACCGCGATTCGGCGTCCTAGGCCGGACGGTCGCCATCTCGCCGCCCTGCCGCGCGCGAGATCGCGGTTCGGCGTCCCCACGCTGTCGGAACGCGATCTCGCGGGCCGACCGCCCGCGAGACCGCGATTCGACGGCCCCCCGCCCCCCGCCGCGCCCGGGCGGACGATCGACGACGCCGGTCAGCGGACGACCCGCTCGCAGGTGCCGTCGACGAGCACGTCGTCGAGGTCGACCAGGGCGGTGTCGGTGCCGGGGCCGCAGCTGATCCGGTCGACCTCGCCGTCGATCGCCTCGATCCGGTCGTCGCCCTCGTCGCCGCTGATCTCGTCGCGGCCGGCGCTGCCGATCACCACGTCGTCGCCGGGCCCGCCCGAGACGCGGTCGTCGCCGCTGGCCCCGGTCACGCGGTCGTCTCCCTCGTCGCCGAACGCCTGGTCGTTGCCCTTGCGGCCGTGGACGTCGTCGTTGCCGCTGCCGCCGTGGACGATGTCGTCGCCGTCCTCGCCGTCGACGTAGTCGTCACCGCCGCGGCCGTCGAGCTGGTCGTTGCCCGGCCCGGTGATCAGCGAGTCGATCCCGTCGGTGCCGATCCGGACGTCGTCGCCCGGAGTCCCGAAGATCACGTTCGACGGCCGCCCGAGGTCGTGGCCGGGCTCGGCGGGGACCGGCACCACGTGCTCGCAGCGGGTCAGGCGGTCGCGGGTCGGGTCGTGGTCCTCGACGAAGACGGTGTCCTCGCCGGGGCCGCAGTCGACCGTGTCGGTGTTCTGGTCGGCGGCCCGCACCTGGTCGTCGCCGGACCCGGCCTCGATCACGTCGCGGCCGGGACCGCCGACGATCACGTCGTCGCCCGCTCCGCCGTCGATCGTGTCGTTGCCGGAGTTGCCGTCGAGCTGGTCGTTGCCGGTGCCGCCGCCGATCCGGTTGGCGCCGATGTCGCCGACCACCACGTCGTCCTCGCTGCCGGCCTCGACCCGGTCGTCGCCGGTCCCGGTCAGGACGTGGTCGGCGCCCGGCCCGGCGTCGATCCGGTCGCTGCCGCTGCCGGCGTCGAGCTGGTCGTCGCCGGGGCCGCCGACGAGCTTGTCGGTCCCGCGGCCGGCGACGATCACGTCGTCGCCCTCGCCGCCGTCGAGCAGCGGGTCGTTGCCGAGGCCGCGCTCGACGATCTGGTCGTTGCCGGGACCGCCGAGGACGGTGTCGTCGCCGTCGCCGCCGTCGGCCCGGTCGTCGCCAGGACCGAGGTCGATCCGGTCGTCGCCCTGGCCGGTCTCGACGCTGTCGGCGCCGTCGCCGCCCAGCACCCGGTCGCTGCCGTCGCGGCCGACGATCCGGTCGTCGCCGGGACCGCCGTCGAGCTGGTCCTGGCCGGTGCCGCCGTCGAGCCGGTCGTTGCCCTCGCCACCCTCGAGCACGTCCAGGTCGCGGCCGCCGCGGAGGTCGTCGTCGCCGCCCAGGCCGACCAGCCGGTCGGGGCCGCGGGTGCCGAGCAGCAGGTCGTTCCCCGCCGTCCCGACCTGCAGCGCCAGGCCCGGCTGGACCGCGATCGCCGTCGGGGCTCGGCGGCCGAGGTGGCGGATCCGGGTCCGCTGGCGGCCGTCGACCGGGGCCAGCGAGAGGCTGCGGTCGCCGCCGTCGGCGATCAGCAGCTTGCTGTCGGCGTCGCCGATCGCGGGCAGGCCGGGGCCGCGGCCGGCGGTCACCGTCCGCACCACCCGGCCGCTGGCGACGTCGACCATCGCCGTCCGGCGGGCGCGGCGGTCGGCCGGCCCGACCGCGGTCCGGGCCGGCGAGCCGGACACCGCGACCCCGCCGCCGACGCCGGCCGGCAGCGCGATCCGCCGCAGCGTGCGCCCGCTGGTCACGTCGACCACCAGCAGCTGCCCGCGGCGGCGCCCGCGCGGCGGCAACGCCACCAGCCCGGTGCGGTCGTCGGCCCGGATCGCGACCCCGCGCGGGGCGCTGGCGGTAATCCGGCGGACCACCCGCCGGCGGTCGAGGTCGACCAGGTAGGCGCCGCGGCGGCCGGCGGCGACCAGCGCCCGCCCGCCGCCGGGGCCGATCGCGACGCCGTCGATCGCCGCGCCCGCGGGCAGGGTCACGGTCGCGCTGCCGGCCAGCGACGCCGGGTCGAGCAGTCGCAGCCGCCGGTCGCCGCCGACCACCAGCCGGTTCGACGCCGCCGCCAGCCCACCGGTCGTCGCGGCGAGCGTCCGCCGGGCGGTGATCCGGCCGCTGTCGGGGTCGATCGCCACCAGCTGGCGGCCGCTGCCGGCCAGCAGCCGAGTGCCGTCGGGAGCGAAGGCGATCGCGCGGCTCGCGCCGGGCAGCCGCACGGTCCGCTCGACCGTCAGCCGCCGCAGGTCGAGCAGCCGCACCCGGTCGCTGCCGTCGGCGACCGCGACGGTGCGGGCACCGGCGGCGGCGGGGCCGAGGGCGGCGAGCGCGGCCGCGGCGAGCAGCGCGGCAGCGGGGCGGAGCGTGCGGGCAGGGCGTGGTCGGACCACCATCAGGAGTGGGAACCCGGACGGCCCGCCGACGTTGCGCCGGAGCCCGCGCTGCAATCCGCCGTTCGTCGGCCACCGGCGGCGAGGAACGAGCGGAAGGGCACCGAAAGCCCGGCCATGCCCCGTCCCGTCCTGCCGCTGGCTCTCGCCGCCTCCGGCGCCCTGCTCCTGCTGCTCCCGTCGTCGGCCGGCGCGGTCGCCGGCCGCGACCTGCTGGAGCCCGACGCCGGCACCGACACGGCGGCCACCGCCCAGCGGCTGACGTTCGGCGCCACGGTCGACCAGCGGGTCGTGCTCGGCCCGACCGCGGTCCGCGACGAGGACTTCTTCGTCGCCCGCGGCACGGCCGGCAGCGCGGTGACGATCCGGCTCCAGCACGGCGGCGAGGTCGACGGCCGGCCGCTCGTCCTCGGCGTCCCGCGGACGGTCGGCGGCGCGCTCCGCTGGCGGCGGGCCCGCAGCGGCGAGGCGATCGTGGCCCAGGCCCGGATCGGGGCCGACGGCCGGCTGCTGCTCGAGGTCCGCTGCGGCGCCGCCGGCGCGGCCTGCAGCGCCCCGGGCGCGATCCCCTACCGGCTGGAGGTCGCCCGGACCACCACGACCAGCGGCCGCGCGACCACCCGCACCGCCGCCGCCGCCCGCCGCAAGCCGTCCCGCGGCGTCCGCCGCAAGCCCTCCCGCAGGACGACCGTCCGCAACCCGGCGACGACCGCGCCGGCCCGCGGCGGCCGCCCGGCACCGGCCCCGGCTCCGACGCCGGCCCCGGCCGAGCCGCAGTCGGGCGGCACCGCGCCGACCGCGCCCGCGCCGACCGCCCCGGCCACCCCGGTCGCGCCGGACTCCGGCGGCACCCCGCTGGCCTGATCCCCCTTCGCCGACGCACCGTCCGGCGCCGCGGCGATCCGCGGCGCCGGCAGCGTCGGCGGCCTCTCACGTTCCGGTCGCCCAGCGACCGGAACGTCGCAGCGGCCGTGGCCTCAGCCGGTCATCCCGCCGAACTGGCCGCCGGTCACGTGCAGCGTCTGGCCGTGGACGTAGTTCGACCACGGCGAGCAGAGGAAGAAGATCCCGCCGGCGGCCTCCTCGGGCGTGCCCGGACGGCCGAGCGGCACCATCATCGGCGCCAGCTCCCGCAGCTGGTCGGGGATCCCCAGCTGGACCTGCTGACCGTCGATCTCGGTCACGTTCGACTCGTCCTTGGCCGCGGTCAGGCGGGTCTCGATCCAGCCGAAGGCGACCGCGTTGACGTTGACCTTGAACTGGCCCCACTCCTTGGCCAGGGTCTTCGTCAGGCCCACCACCCCGGCCTTGCCGGCGGCGTAGTTCGCCTGGCCGGCGTTGCCCATAGTGCCCGACATCGAGCTGACGTTGACGATCTTGCGGAAGACCTCGCGGCCCTCCTCGCGCTCCTTCTTGGCCGGCTCGCGCAGGTGCGGCGCGGCGGCGCGGACGATCCGGAACGGAGCCACGACGTGGATGTCGAGCATCCGCTGGAACCAGTCGTCGCGCATCTTGTGGACCGGCGCGTCGAGCGTGTAGCCGGCGTTGTTGACCACGATGTCGAGCTTGCCCCAGCTGTCGATCGCGTGCTGGACCAGCGCGTCCGGCACGCCCTCCTTGGTCAGGTCGCCGTGGAAGACCGAGGTCTCGCCGCCGAGCTCGTCGGCGGCCTGGCGGGCGAGGTCGGCGTCGAGGTCGTTGACGACCACCTTCGCGCCCTGCTCCAGCAGCAGCGCCGCCGTCGCGCGGCCGATCCCGCGCGCCGATCCGGTGACGATCGCCACCTTGTCGTCGAGGACTCCCATGCTCCGTCTCCCTGCGGTCGTGGTGCACCGGCCTCGCGGCCCGGTCGGATCGCCTGATCCTAGGCCCCGGGCTCGATCCGGGCGGTCGCCCGGACCGCGCCGTCGCCGTCGACCAGCCACCGCTGGGGACCGTCGGCGACGATCGCGAAGTCGCCGGCGCCGGCCTCGGCGTGGTGCTCGACCTCGGCCCGCAGCGGCGCCGCGGCGTCGTGCTCGCGCAGCTCCTGCTCGAGGATCCGCCAGTAGGCCGCGTTGTTGACGTGGTCGGCCAGGTCGAGGTCGGCGACGGCGAACCGCCACGGCCGTGACGGGCCGGCGGTGGCCGCCGCGGTCGGCTCGGCCGGGTGGCGCAGCCGCGCCTTCGCCCGCCGGCCCGCGGCCGAGGGCCCGTAGACGGCCGTGAAGGCCTCGGTCCTGCGCGGCCGCAGCGTCGCCGGGTCGAGCGGCACCCACAGGGCCGACGCCTCGACCGCCGCGCCCTGCTCGCCGACGATCGACGTCCGCCGCTCGGCGACCAGGGTCCCGATCGCGCTGCAGGCGGTGCGCAGCTCGACCCGCTCGCCGAAGACCGGGAAGCGGCGGACGACGATCGTCGTCCGCCGCACCAGCCAGAGCGAGTCGTGCTCCAGCCCGGCCTGGACGACGTCCTCGTAGGCCACCTGCTGGAGCCAGTCGGCGAGCGCGTCGAGCCGGGCGCGGCGGACGGGGGAGACCTCGCCGGGGCCGACCCGGCGGGTCGCGCGGTAGACCCGGCCGGTGGTCGGGAGCGGGGGCAGCGCGTCGGACATCGCCGCTCAGAGCTTCTTGCGCAGCATCCCGAAGACGCCGCGGATCACCTCGCGCTGGATCTGCTTGCCCTGGCGCGAGTTGAGGAAGTCGCTGAGCGCACCGCCGCCGTCGTCCTGCTTCGGCGGGGCCTTCGGGGCCGGCTTCGACTTCGGCGCCCCGATCGGCGCGTTCGGGTCCTTGGCCGGCGGGGCATCCGGGGCCGGGGCCTCGGCCTTGGCCGCCGCCTGCTCGACCCGCGCGGCCAGCTTCTCGCGGGCGCTCTCGTTGTCGACCCGGGTGCCGTACTTGGCCCACAGCGGCGACGCCTTGGCGGTCCCGTCGACGTCGTCGGCCGGCGCCGCGCGCGACGCCGGCGAGACCAGCCGCGTGTGGACGACCGGGGTCGGGACGCCCTTCTCCGACAGGATCGTGACCGCCGCCTCGCCGATCCCGAGCGCCGGCAGGGTCTCCTTGAGGTCGTAGAACTCCGAGGTCGGGAAGGTCGAGACGGTCGCCTTCAGCGCCTTCGCGTCGTCGGGGGTGAAGGCCCGCAGCGCGTGCTGGACGCGGTTGCCGAGCTGGGCCAGGACGTCGCCGGGGACGTCCTTCGGGGTCTGGGTGACGAAGAAGACGCCGACGCCCTTCGAGCGGATCAGCCGCACCGTGTTGGTGACGGCGGCCAGGAAGGCCGGGGTCGCGTCGCGGAACAGCAGGTGGGCCTCGTCGAAGAAGAAGACGAGCTTCGGCTTGTCGAGGTCGCCGGCCTCGGGCAGCGTCTCGAACAGCTCGGCCAGGATCCACATCAGCGCGGTCGAGAACAGCTGCGGCTGCTGCTGGACGCCGGGCAGCTCCAGGCACGAGATCACGCCGCGGCCGTCGGGGGCGGTCCGCAGCAGGTCGGCGATCTCGAACTGCGGCTCGCCGAACAGCTCGGTGCCGCCGGTCGTCTCCAGTCCGACCAGCGCCCGCAGCAGCACGCCGACGGTCTGGCCGGAGAGCCCGCCGATCCCCGCCAGCTCGCTCTTGCCGTCGTCGGAGTCGAGGAAGGTCAGGAGCGCCCGCAGGTCGGAGAGGTCGAGCAGCGGCAGCGCCTTGCTGTCGGCGTAGTGGAAGACCAGCTGCAGGCTCTGCTCCTGGGTCTCGTTGGCGCCCAGGACCTTGCCCAGCAGCTGCGGGCCGAAGTCGGAGACCGTTGCGCGGACGGGGACGCCGGCGCCGATCCCGCCCAGCGCCAGGTACTCGACCGGGAAGCCGGTCGGGGTCCGCGGGACCTGCAGCTCGGCCATCCGCTTCGACGCCCAGCCCTCGGCGTCGCCGGGCGCGCCGACGCCCGAGAGGTCGCCCTTCATGTCGGCCACGAAGACCGGCACGCCGGCCGCCGACAGCTGCTCGGCCAGCACCTGGAGGGTGACCGTCTTGCCGGTGCCGGTGGCGCCCGCGATCAGCCCGTGGCGGTTCATCATCCGCAGCGGCACCTGGACGGCGGCCTCCGGGAAGACCTGGCCCTCGTGCACGCCCCGACCGAGGGTCACGGCCGGCCCCTCCACGGCGTAGGCCTGGGCGATGGTGGGGGCGAAGTCCGGCATGGCGGGGAACCTACCGGGCGCTGTACACGGCAGCGTGAACGGACGGTCGACGTGGCGCCCGCGCGCTCGGGCGGCGGCTCAGTCGCAGCGGCGCAGGCGCGAGACCGGGAAGCCGTCGCTCCACGGCTTCGCCGGCCCGTAGTAGCTGCCCTGGATCCACAGCCGGTCGCCGCTGCGGACGTCGCGCAGGGTCAGCCGGATCTCGCCGCCGCGCCAGCGGGTGGCGGTGCGGCGGACGGGGATCCGGTCGTCGGCGCCGCGGGCGATCGCCGCGTAGACGCCGATCTCGTGCTTCTCGGCGTCGGTGCTGGTGCCGATCTGGGTCGTGGTCCGCACCCACCACGGGCCGTCGCTGCGGTGGCGCTCCTTGCAGGCGTAGTGCCGGAAAGCATCGCTGCGGACGCGGGTCGGGCCGTCGGCCTGGGCGGCCGCGGGGGCCGCGCCGAGGGCGGCGCCGGCGAGCAGGAGGGCGGTCGCGCGCTTCATGCGGGCAGCGTATGCGGGAGCCGCGGGCGGTGCGCCGATCTCAGCCGTGCTCCTCCAGCGCCGCCGCCAGGGCCGCGCGGCCGTCGCGGAGCACCGGCGCGCCGTGCGAGACCAGCACCCGCTCGATCGGCAGCTCCAGCAGCGGCCGCAGCAGCCGCGCCAGGCCGGCCCGGCCGGGCGGTCGCGACAGGTAGGTCATCCACGAGTCCGGGTTCAGCCGCAGCCCGCGGCCGCCGTGGCCGCCGAGGATCCGGTCGCCGGGGACGAGGGCGGCCGCGTCCGGCAGCCAGTAGACGGTCTCGCCGGCCCCGCGCAGCCGGATCGGCTCGATCCCCGCCGGCAGCGTCCGCCCGCCGCCGGGACGGAGGTCGCTGGCGTCGTAGCGGGCGACGACCGCGTCGCGGCTGCGCCGGTGCCACTTCAGCGTCGTCAGCACCACCACCGGCCGTCCGCGATCGCCGACCCGGCCGTCGATCCAGCCCCAGCCGTCGTCCGCCACCAGCGGGTCGATCAGGACGGTCGCGTCGGCGGCCTCGACCAGCACGCTGCCGACGTCCCGCTCCCAGCTGTTCGGCCGCTCGGGGTCGGACGAGGGGCGCCAGTCCGGGTGCGGGGTGGTCCAGCGCCAGAGTCCGTCGGCCACGCGCACCGGGTCCATCGCCCGATCCTCGCAGCGGGGGCGGCGGCCGAGCGATGAATTCGCGCGCTGCCGCACCGCCGCGAGGCGACCGGCGCCCAGGACCGGCGCTGGGACCTGGCGCTGGCCTACGAGCACCTGGCCGCGGCCTGGAACGGCCGCGGCGAGCGCGAGCGGGCCGGCACCGCCGCCGCCCGCGCCCGTCGCGAGCAGGGCCGGGCCGCGTCCTCGGCCCGGCCGGCGCTGGCGGCGATCGCCTCCCGCTAGGCCCCCATCAGGCGGCCGATCACGTCCTTCATGATCTCGTCGGTGCCGCCGCCGATCGGGCCCAGGCGGGCGTCGCGCCAGGCCCGCTCGATCCCGTACTCCTTGGTGTAGCCGGCGCCGCCGTGCAGCTGCAGGCAGCGGTCGACGATCTCGACCAGGCCGCGCTGGGTCATCAGCTTCGCCATCGAGACCTCCTTGATCACCTGCTCGCCGGCCACGTGGCGGCGGAGGGTCTCGTAGGTCAGGGCCCGGCAGGCCTCGATCTGGGTGCCCATCTCGGCCAGCGCCCAGCGGGTGCCCTGGAAATCGGCGATCCGGCGGCCGAAGGCGGTCCGCTCGGCCACGTAGGCCTTCGCCTGCTCGAACGCCAGGTCCATCCCGGCGACCGCGCCGAGCGCCATCGACAGCCGCTCCCACTGGAAGTTGGCCATGATCAGCTTGAAGCCGCCGTGCAGCTCGCCGAGCAGGTGGTCCTCGGGCACGAAGACGTCCTGGAAGCTGATCAGGGCGGTGTCCGAGGCGTGCCAGCCGAGCTTCTCGATCTCGCTCGCCGCGATCCCGTCGCCGCGGGCCGCGCCCAGCGCCCGCGGGTCGTCCTCGGCGCCCTCGGGGGCCGCGCCGCGCTCGATCACCAGGAACGAGATCCCGCCGTGGCCTCCGTCGCTGGTGGTCTTGACCGCGGCGACGTAGAACTGGGCCCGGACACCGCCGGTGATGAAGCACTTCTCGCCGTTGACGAGGAAGCCGCCGTCGACCTTCTCGGCCCGGGTCTGGATCCCGGCCACGTCGCTGCCGGTGCCGGGCTCGGTGATCGCCAGCGCGGCCACCTGCTCGCCGCGCAGGACCGGCGGCACCCAGCGTCGCTTCTGGTCCTCCGTGCCGAACTTCACGATCGGCGGGGCGGCGATCGTCGTCGGGGCGCTGAGCGCGGCCGAGACGCCGCCGCTGCCGGCGCGGGCGATCTCCTGGGTCCAGACGGCGTCGTGGACGTGGTCGCCGCCCTGGCCGCCGAGCTCGGTCGGGAACCAGGTGTTGGCGAAGCCGGTCTCGCCGAGCCGGCGGAAGACCGACTGCGGCACCCACTTGGCGTCCTCCCAGGCCTGCACGTGGGGACGGATCTCGGCGTCGACCCAGGCGCGGATGCTGGTCCGCAGGGCCTCGTGCTCGTCGGTGAAGAGGTGCTCCCAGCCGGTCGCCGGGTTGGTCGCGCTGCTGGCGCGCAGGCCCGCCGAGGCGTGGTCGGGCGCGGGGGGACGGTTGGTGGTGCTCATGCTCAGACCCCGTAGGAGCGGCCGATGTACTCGAGCAGGGTCTCGTCGGTCCCCGCTCCGATCCGGTTCAGGCGCAGGTCGCGCCAGGCCCGTTCGATCCCGTACTCCTTCATGTAGCCGTTGCCGCCGTGGATCTGGAGGCACTCGTCGGCGACCTCGCAGGCGATTCGCGAGGCGTAGAGCTTGGCCATCGAGATCTCCCGCACCGGGTACTCGCCGGCCATCACGCGGCGGGCGGTGTTGTAGCTCAGCTGGCGGGCGGCCTCGGTCTTCGTGGCCATCTCGGCGAACTTCCAGCGGATCCCCTGGAACTTGCCGATCGGGCGGCCGAACGCGGTCCGCTCCTGGGCGTACTGGAGCGTCCGCTCGATCAGCAGGTCGGCCGAGGCGACCGCCCCGACGGCGCCGATCAGCCGCTCCCCCTGGAGCTCCCACATGATGTGGTAGAAGCCCTTGCCCTCCTCGCCGAGCAGGTTCTCGGCCGGCACGCGGACGTCGGTGAACGACAGCAGCGCCGTGTCCGAGGCCTCCATCCCGGCCTTCTCCAGCTTCTTCTCGCGGACGATCCCGGGCGAGTCCATGTCGACGATGAAGAGGCTGAAGCCAGCGTAGCCCGCCTCCGGGTCGGTCTTGGTGACCAGCACGATGTAGTCGGCCCGGTGGCCGTTGGTGATGAACACCTTCGAGCCGTTGATCACGAACTCGTCGCCGTCGCGGACCGCGGTGGTCTTGATCCCGGCGACGTCGGATCCGGCGTCCGGCTCGGTGATCCCGAGGCAGGCGATCTTCTCGCCCTTCATCGCCGGCACCAGGTACTTCAGCTTCTGCTCGTGGGTGCCGAGCATCTTGATCGGCGGGTTGGCCATGTCGGTGTGGACGGCGACGCCCATCACCATCCCGCCCGAGTGCGAGCGGGCCAGCTCCTCGGCCAGCACCAGGTTGTAGGCGTAGTCGCCGCCCTGGCCGCCGTACTCCTCGGGGTACGAGAGGCCGAGGAAGCCCAGCTCGCCCATCCGCGTGAAGACCCAGTCGGGGAAGGTCGTGCGCTCCCACTCCTCGGCGTGGGGCGTCAGCTCGCTCTCGACGAAGCGGCGGATCTGGGCCCGCATCGCCTCGTGCTCGTCGGTGAAGATCGGGTGCCGGCCGGGGGCGGCGTGGTCGGGCTTCAGGGCCTGGTCGGTGGCCATGCGGGGTCTCCTCGGGCGCGCTCGGTGGCCGCGGGAGCGGGCCACGGCGGCAAAGTAGCACGTGCTACTTCTCACTTCCCGGGATCGAGTGGCGACGGTCCCGCCGTTGTGGGGAATCGCGACCTCCGGCGGGGGTGGACGGGGGCGATCGCCAAGCGTCGCGGCGCCCGGTGCGGCAGGATCGCCGGCGGCGGCGCGCGTCGCGCCCGTCGCCGCGTCCCGCGAACGAGGAGATCCCGTGCCCGACGAGCAGCCGACCCCCGACGCCCCCGTCGCCTACGCGGCGGCCGACGGCGTCGCGACCATCGCCCTCGACCAGCCCGAGACGCGCAACGCCCTCTCCGACGAACTGCTCGACGCCCTGATCGCCGCCTTCGAGCGGGCCCGCGACGACGACGCGATCCGCTGCGTGGTGCTGACCTCGACCCACGAGAAGGTCTTCTCGGCCGGCGGCAACCTGGCCGGCTTCGCGGCTGAGGTCCCGCTGGTCCGGAAGTACGGGGCGATCGACCGCTTCCCGCGGCTCTTCCGACTGATCGCCGACCTCGGCAAGCCGACGATCTGCCGCGCCAACGGCCACGTGCTGGCCGGTGCGCTGGGCCTGGCCCTGGCCTGCGACCTGATCGTCACCCACGAGGACGTCCAGTTCGGCACGCCCGAGATCAACGTCGGGGTCTTCCCGTTCATGATCATGGCGCTGATCTACCGCAACGTCGGGCGCAAGAAGGCGACCGAGCTGCTGCTGCTGGGCGAGCGGGTCAGCGCCGCCGAGGCCGAGCGGATCGGGATCGTCAACAAGGTCGTGCCGGCGGCCGAGCTCGACGCCGCGGTCGACGCCTGGGCCCGCAAGCTGGCCGTCAGCTCGCCGCTGCTGATGCGGATGGGCAAGGACGCGATCAGCCGCCAGACCGACATGCCGCTCGACGACGCGCTCGACTTCCTCCGCGGTCAGCTGGCGCTGGCCTTCTCGACCGAGGACATCCAGGAGGGCGTGCGCGCCTTCTTCGACAAGCGCGAGCCGCAGTGGAAGGGGCAGTAGGGGGAAGGGGAGAGGGTGAACGTCGCACGGCGGGCCGCCCGGCTCGCCTGTGCGACGTTCGCCACCGCCGGCGTGGCAACCGTCGCACGGTGCCCGGAGCGGGCGGCGGCGTGCGACGTTCACCCCGAGGCCGGCCCCTCCTCGGCCAGCCGCTTGAGGGCGGCCAGCCGCGCGTCCCAGCCGGCGGCGATCGCGGCCATCGCGTCGGCCGTCTCGCGCAGCCGCTCGGGACGGGCGCGGTAGCGGACCTCGCGTCCGTGGCGGTGGTTCTCGACCAGCGCGGCCCGTTCGAGCACGGCCAGGTGCTTGACGATCGCCACCCGGCTGACCGGCAGCTGGCCGGCGAGCGCGGTGGCCGAGGCCGCGCCGCGCTCGCCGAGCAGCTCGAGCACGCGCCAGCGCGTCGGGTCGGCGAGGGCGGCGAAGACCTCGGGGCCGGCGGTCGCCATCGGGACGCTCAGACCGCGACCCGCTCGGCGTGGGCGACCAGCTCGCCGAGCTCGAGCTGCCAGCCCTCGGTGTTGCCGCGCAGGTTCTCCAGTCGCTGCTCGGGGCTGCAGTCGAGGGCGTCGAAGCCGCTCTCGAGCACGCGCACGCGGGTGCCGTCGCCCTCGGCGGCGAGGGTGAAGGTGATCAGGGTCGAGTTGCCCTCGACCGGCTCGACGCCGCCCGGGTCGCGGTAGGGGGCCCAGCGGAAGACGAACCGCCGGTGGGGCTCGACGGCCACGACCTCGCCGGCGACGCTGCCGTGCTCCTGCCAGCGCAGGGTCAGCCGGCCGCCGGGCCGCAGGTCGATCTCGGCGCCGGCGTCGCCGAACCAGCGGCCGAGGTGCTCGGCCTCGGTCAGGAGCGCCCAGACGCGCTCGGGCGGGGCGGCGATCAGGACGTCGCGTTCGATCTGGTCGGTGCTCACGGTGGTCTCCCTGGTGGAGGTCGATGTGTAGCCGCAGGGTTACATGTCGTGGGATGAAATGCAACCCTGTGGTTACAGGTCGCGGGCCGCGGTGCGATTTCGTCACGAAGACGGCCCCGAGTTGGATCGGTCGACTTCTTGTTCCGTGACGGCTTCGGCGGAACACTGGATCGCATGAGAAGCCGCACCCTCCGCGAGGCCCTGGACCGGATCGACGAGGACGTGCGTCTCTCGCGCGAGGCCGCCGAGCGTCACGCCGCCATGTTCGACGACACCCGCGAGTTCATCCGCGAGATGACCCTGCGGATGGAACGGGGGACGAACGCGATGGTGGCCGAGATCGCTGACCTGCGGGACATCGGTCGTTCGCAGACCGAGGCCCTGCTGCAGGTCCTCGACCGGCTGCCGCCGCGGGCGGCCGACGGCTCCGGCTGAGCCCCCGCAACGCGAACGCGCCGCCGGAGGACCGGCGGCGCGCGCGGGGGATCGCTCGTCGGCGAAGACGGCGGGCCGGTCGATCAGTCAGCCACGCAAGCGGATCGTTCGGAGAACCAACGGTCCGGTTCCGCCGCGGCCGCTGGTCCAGATGACCGCGACCGGCAGGCCCGGCCGCCGCCGAAGCAGCGTCGCGCCCGTCCGGGTGAGGCGCAGCCAGAGCTCGGTGGCCTTGGACGAGAGGACGCCGCGGGCGACCGTGACAGGAGCCCCGCCCCGCCGCGCCCGCGGACCGGTGGTCCGCGCGGCCACCAGGCGGATGGTCCCCGAGCAGGTCGCGGTCGCGCAGCGGGTCCGGAGCCGGAGCCGCCCAGACCGGACCGTGGCCGTCCTCGGACCGCCGATCGTGGGTGCGGTGGCCGGGGCAGCGAGGGAAGGCCGTTCGGGAGCCGGCGCGCTCCCTGGGCGCGTGGGGGGCGGAGCGGGCGTCGGCACTAGCGCCAACAGTGGTCCACCAACCTGCAACCAGCCGCCGAGCATCGCGGCCAGCGCTTGCTGGTCGGCCTGTGCGCGCTTCTCCTCCGGTGTCAGGCCCGCGCGGACCATCGGGGTCACGAGCGCACCCGGCAGCGACGTCGCGAAGTCGGCCTCGAACATGTTCATGTGCTGGTCACCGACGAGGAACGGCCCCTCGTTCGCAGGGACGACGTCGTCCGGAGCGAGCGGCGGATCGCACCGGTCCTCGGGCCGCGGCGGGAAGCGCGGCTCGGGCTGGTCCTCGAGGCCGATCATCCACGACATCGTCTTGTGGCCGTCATGCGGGAGACCGCGGCCCCAGCAGCTGCGGCGGGGGCGAGTCGCCATCTGGAAGTCCGCGTCCGTGTTGCCGCCAGCCCGCAGATCGAGGTATCCGTGCTCCTGGAAGGCGTCCCACCGCGAAGGTGCCCGGTAGGGCAGGCCTCCGGCACCGCTCCACGCCGTGACCAGGTCGTGGCGGCTGGCTCGCATCACGTAGATGCCACGGGGCAGGCGCAGTGCGTAACGGCCGTCCGCGCCGGTGGTGGTCGCGATCCGGAGGTCCGTAGGCTGCCAGAAGTTGCTCTCGGCGACGTCGACGGCGACCCCCTCCAGCCCGCGGCCGGTCGGGTCGGCTACCCGACCGCGCAGCAGGACGTCAAGGGGGCGGATCTCGACCTGATGGTCGAAGGCCGGCCCGTCCCAGTCCGGGCGCAGTTCGGCGATGTTGTTGTGGACGTTGGTCCAGCGCATCCAGTGGAACGCGGACTCGTACCCCGCCCGCCGGACGTGCAGCCAGTAGCCCTGCGAGCTGTCGACGGCGAGGTCGTCGAAGCGGAACTTCCCGTCGCCGTGCGTGGTCGTCGTCTGGAGGGCCACGAGGTCCTCTGGAGCGGGATAGGGGTCCTGGTAGAGGTGGCCAGCGCGGAAGATCCGCACCTCGACGCCCGTTACCGCGGCACCCGCTGGATCGCGGACCGTTCCCGCGATCGTCCCGACTCGCCCGTCGTCCTGCGCCGAGGCCGGCACCGCCAGGACGGCCGCCGTCGTCAGGGCCAGCACGACGGTCAGCAACCGACGGAGCAGAGCGGCGAGAAGGAAGGACGGTGGTTGGACACGCATGGATTCCCGGTCGGCCTCGCGATCCGCGACGAGCGAGCGATGCCGGGCAGCGTGGACGGATGTTCGCCGGGCCCCGCAACGCGAACGCGCCGCCGGAGGACCGGCGGCGCGCGCGGGGGATCGGTGGGGGACCGACGGTCAGTCGAGGAAGGCGCCGCCGCGGACCATCTCCATCCGCGTCACCAGCCGGGCCGCGTCGTCGGCGTCCTCGGGCAGGTGGGCGTCGAGCAGCGCGTTGACCAGCGTCGAGCGGCGGACCGAGGCGACGATCCCGGTGGCGCCGGCGACGACGTCGTCCAGCTCGCGACGCAGGGCCTCGGGCACGCGGGCGTTGCGCTCCTCCCACGGGTGGTCGAGCGCCTCCAGCCGGCGACGGCGGTAGCCGCCGATCGCGCGGGCGGCGGCGTCGCCGTCGGCCGGCAGGTGGAAGTGCAGCACCGCCGTCACCAGCGCCGCGAAGGTCACCCGCGGGCCGGTCGCGGCCACCAGGGCGTCGGCGCGGGCCGACAGCTCGCGATCGAGGATCAGCGCCGTCTGCTTCGGCCGGCCGAGCAGGCGGTCGGGACGCAGCGCGGCCGCGTCCAGGCCCGCGGTCCAGGCCGGACGGTCGTCGTCGGCGGTGGCCGGGGCGGGGGTCTCGGCGGCGGCCTCGGTCTTGACCTCGGCCTCGACCTCAGCCGGTGCCTCGGTCTCGGCCTCCGTCTCGGTCGGGGCGGCCGCGACGGCGGCGGCGGCGGCCGGGGCGGCCGGCGCCACCGGCGCCTCGGCGTCAGCCGCGACCGCGGCCACGGGCCGCGGAGCCGACGCTGCGTCGACCGCCGGGGCGTCCGCGACCGGCGCGTCCGGGACCGGGGCCAGCGTGGGCGCCGGCGCCAGGGCGACGGGGGCCGACGGCTCCTCCTCGGTCGGAACGGTCAGGTCCAGCGGGCTTCGCAGGCCGCTGGGGGAGAGCTTCAGTCGAGCCATCAGGCGGCCTCCGCCAGGGTCGTGGTGTGGGTGGCGCCGCGCGCCTCGATCTCGGCCGCCAGCTCGCGGAAGGCCTCCGCGGCGCGGCCGTCCGGCTTGCGGACGACGAGCGGGATGCCCTCGGTGGTGGCGTCGTGGAAGCCGGCGCGCATCGGGATCTGGGCGTCGAGCAGCGGGGCGTCGAGCGCCGGCAGCGCCTCGTTCAGCGTCTGGTAGGTGTTGCGGCGCTCGTCGACGTTGTTGCGCAGCAGGCCGAGGGTCTCGACGCTGACGCGGCGGCGACGCAGGGTCTGGAGGGTCGAGAGCAGCGTCGCCGCGCCCTTGTAGGCGTTGCGGTCGACCATCGAGATCGGCACCAGCACTTCGTCGGCGGCGAGGAAGCCGTTGACGGTCAGCAGGCCGAGGTTCGGCGGGCAGTCGATCAGCACCAGGTCGTAGGCGGGCAGCGTCTCGCGCAGCGCCTCGGCCAGGAACTCCTCGCGCCGCACCTGCGAGACCAGGGTCAGCTCGACGTCCGCCATCCGGCCGTCGCCCGCGATCAGGTCGACGTTCTCGGTCACGGCGGGGACGAGCGCCTCGCCGGCCTCGGTCTCGCCGAGGAAGACGTCGGCGATCGTGCCGGGCGCCTGGTCGGGGGAGAGGCCGAACATCGCGGTCGAGTCGAACTGGGGGTCGATGTCGACGACGAGGGTCCGGCGACCGGCCTGACCGAGCGCGACGGCCAGGTTGACGGTCACGGTGCTCTTTCCGGCACCGCCCTTCTGGTTGGCGATGGCGATCACGCGGGTCATCGGTTTCAGGCGTCCTTGGCTGGCGGAGTGCGCGGGCGGCGATGGCGGACCGCGCGGGGGCGCGTCCCCGATGCCGTTTCGTCGCCGCCCGCGGTTCTCCTTCCCGCCGATCGAGCGACCGCCCGACCGCCGCCCCGCGCCCCCGTCCGGCCACCCCGCCGGCCCCGCCCGCCGCCGTCCGACCGGCCGCCCGCACCCGCGTCCGGGCGGCCGTCCCGGCGACCTCGCGCTCACCCGCTCGGCCGTCCGGCCTGCCGTGCGCCCCCGCCGCCGTCCGGCGCCGCGCCCGTTCGCGGCCCCGGCCGCGCGTCGGGGCGGCCGTTCGCCCGGCCCGCAGCTCGGGCGGCCGACCGTTCGGCCGCACGCGGTCGCGACCACCACCGCGTCCGGCCGCCCCGCCACCCGACCGGCCCCGCGCCCGCCACCACGACCACCGCCGCGCACGCCAGCCCCGCCGCCCGACCGGCCCCGCGCCCGCCACCACGGCCGCCGCACCGCCCGCCGGCGCGCCCGACCGCGCGGCCGATCACCCCGTCGCGCGGCGCCCCTCGCGGCTGATCGCGCGGGGGCGCGCCCGGCGGTCCGTCCGGTCCGGCCGCCGGTCGCCCGGCCGTCCCGCGGACCGTCCGCCGCCGCGACCGCACGCTCCGCCGGCCCTCGTCGCGGCCGGACGTCCCCCCGGATCCGCCCGCGAGCGAGCGCACGGCTCGCCGTCCGCCCGGCCCCGCGGGCGGCGGCCCGCCCACGGC
>NZ_JAWZSQ010000023.1:0-91734 GCF_034096925.1 Patulibacter defluvii | reverse complement strand
CGGCCCGCAGCAGCCGGCCGGCGGCGGCGACGCCCTCCGCCAGCGCGCCGGGAGCGCCGGGCGGCGGCAGCTCCTCGGCGGCCAGGCGGGCGGCGTCCTCGTCGTCCAGACCGAGGGCGGCGGCCAGGTACGCCGCCGTCGTGCCCGCGGCGGGCGGCGGAGCGGCACCGTCGGCGGCCGCGGTCGGCTCGGGTTCGTCGCCGCGGCGGGCCTTGCGGCTGCGTCGCGCCCCCGCGCCCTTGGGCGCCCGCCACCCGGGGCGGGCACCGAAGCCCCGGGGGTCGTCATGGGCGGCGGGGGTCACGGGGACGATCATCGCACCGGCGTCTGGGACGGCGGGCCACACCCTCGGCGGCGGGTGGACGTTCGGTCGGTGGGGCGGTCGCTGGACGGGCGTCGCGTGGTCGGCGAGGATCGCCCGGACCGCCGCGGGCCGCTCGGCACGGCGCCGGTCGACCGTCGACCCGACCCGGAGCCGCGATGACCGCCGTCCACCGCACGCCCGAGGAGCGCTTCGCCGCGCTGCCCGACTTCGCCTACGAGCCCCGTTACCGGGAGTGGGAGGGCCTGCGGCTGGCGCACCTCGACGCGGGGCCCGCGGACGGGCCGGTCGCGCTGCTGGTCCACGGCGAGCCGACCTGGTCGTTCCTCTGGCGGCGGACGATCGCGCGGCTGGTCGCCGCCGGGATCCGCTGCGTGGCGCCCGACCTGCCGGGGTTCGGGCGGTCCGACAAGCCGACCGACGTCGGCTGGTACTCGTACGACCGGCTGGTGGCCTCGCTCGTCGACCTGGTCGACGGGCTCGACCTGCGCGACGCGACGCTGGTCTGCCACGACTGGGGCGGACCGGTCGGGCTGCGGACGGCGGCGCTGGAGCGGCCGCAGCGGTTCGCGCGGCTGGTGGCGATGGACACCGGGGTCTTCGACGGCCGCCAGACCATGAGCCCGGCCTGGCACGCCTTCCGCGAGTTCGTCGCCAGCGCCAGCGAGCTGCCGATCGGGATGCTGGTGAACGGCGGCTGCGCGACCGACCTGGCGCCCGCGGTGGTGGCCGCCTACGAGGCGCCGTTCGACCGGCCGGAGGCGACCGCCGGGGCTCGCGCGCTGCCGCTGCTGATCCCGCGCACGCCCGACGACCCCGGGGCGGCGGCCGGCGCGGCGACCCAGGAGGCGCTGCGAGCCGACGGCCGGCCGCAGCTGGTGCTGTGGGGCGCGGAGGATCCGGTCCTGCCCGCCGACCCGCTCGCCCGCCTGATCACCGAGCGGCTGCTGACCCGGGCCGGCGCGCCGCAGCTGATCGCCGGCGTCGGCCACTTCCTGCCGGAGGACGCGGGGGAGGAGGTCGGCGAGCGGATCGTCCGCTGGCTCGGGGGTGGGTGAGAGGCCCGAGTCTGCACAGGATCCGCACATCGCAGCGACCCGCGCCGCACGTGACCGCCCGTAGCATCGCCACCGATGAGCCGGCGGACGATCGTGGTGGTCGAGGACGAGGCGACGATCGCCGGCGCGGTCGCCGCCCGGCTGCGGTCCGAGGGCTTCGCCGTCGAGGTCGCCGCCAGCGGTCCCGAGGGCGTCGAGCTGTGCACCCGGCTGGCGCCCGACCTGGTCGTCCTCGACTGGATGCTGCCGGGCTACGACGGGATCGAGGTCTGCCGCCGGATCCAGGCCGACCGGCCGCTGCCGGTCCTCTTCCTGACCGCTCGCGATGCCGAGGCCGACGTGCTGGTCGGCCTCGGGATCGGCGCCGACGACTACCTGACGAAGCCGTTCAGCCCGCGCGAGCTGGTGGCGCGCGTCCACGCGATCCTGCGGCGCAGCGCACGGACGGCCGAGGCCGCCGCGCCGGCCCGGATCACGCTCGGGCGCTGCGTCCTCGACCTCGAGGGACGGCGGCTGCTGCGCGACGGCGAGCCGGTCGCGCTGACCCCGACCGAGCTGGACCTGCTGGCGACGCTCGCCGGACGACCAGGCCGGGCCTTCACCCGCGACGAGCTGCTGGCCGAGGTCTGGGAGTGGCGGGCCGGCGGCTCGACCCGGACGGTCGACTCGCACGTCGCGGCGCTGCGGCGCAAGCTCGGCCCGGGCGTCGTCCGGACGGTCACCGGCCACGGCTACGCGCTGGGGGATCAGCCGTGAACCCGCTCGACCGCCTGGGATCGCTGAAGCTGAAGCTCGGCCTGGTGATCGTGCTGGCGATCTGCGTCACCGCGGGCACGATGCTGGTCGCCGCCTGGCTGGACGTGCGGCTGCGCTACGGCGCGCTGACGGCGTTGGTGCTGTCGCTGGCCACCGTCCAGCTGGTGGCGCGCGGGACGATCTCGCCGCTGCGGCAGATGAGCCGCGCCGCCGACGCGATCGCTCGCGGAGAGCACGGCCAGCGGGTGGCGGTCACCACCCGCGACGAGGTCGGGCAGCTCGGCGTCGCCTTCAACCGGATGGCGGCGGAGTTGGAGCAGACCGACCGGATCCGTCGCGATCTCGTCGCCGATGCGGCGCACGAGCTGCGCACCCCGCTGAGCGCCCTGCGCGCGGTGCTGGAGAACGCGGTCGACGGGGTCGAGCCGGTCGATCCGCCGGCGCTGCTGGCCCAGGTCCAGCGACTCGGCGACCTGGCCGACCAGCTGCTCGACCTCTCGCAGCTGGAGGCCGGCGGAACGGTCCTGCGCCGTCGCCCGTTCGCCGTCGACGAGCTGCTGGCCGACGCGCGGGCGATCGACGGGGTGGTGGTCGATGCGCCGGCCGGCCTGCGGGCCGACGGCGATCCCGACCGTCTGCGCCAGGTGCTGGCCAACCTGCTCGACAACGCCCGTCGCCATGCCCCGGGCGCGCCGGTGACGGTCCGCGCGGCGGCCGGGCCCGACGGCGGACTGCGGCTCGATGTCGAGGACAGCGGTCCCGGCTTGGTCGGCGACGACGCCGAGCGGCTGTTCGAGCGCTTCGCCCGCGGCGACCGGTCGCGATCGACCGGTGGGGCCGGACTGGGCCTGGCGATCGCCCGCTCGATCGTCGAGCTGCACGGCGGCGCGATCCACGCCGAGGCGGCCGTCCCGCGCGGTTGCCGGATGGTCGTCGAGCTGCCCTAGCGCCGCCGCGCCGTCCGGCGCCTGCTCGTTCTCGTCTCGTCCCTCGTCCGAAAGAGGAGTCATCCGCATGTCCCGAACCGCGCTGCTCTGCGCGTCGATCGCCGCTGCCCTGGCCGCGACGGCGGTCGCCGGCCAACGGGTCGGCCTGGCGCTGACCGTCGTCCTGCTGCTGACCATCGCCGCCGGAGCGACGGCGGCCCCGAGGGCGGTCGACCGGCCGCTGCTGGCGCTGGCCGTCGCGCTCGCGCTGCAACCGACGCTGCGGGACGCCGGCTGGGTGGTGGCCGTCGCGGTCGCTGGTTCGCTGGCGGCGACCGGCGCCGCCGTCGCCCGTCCACCGCGCTGGTCGGCGATCGCCCCGGCGGTGCTGGCGCCGCTGCGGCTGCCGGCCGGTCAAGCGCTGGTGGTCCGCAGCGCGCTGGCCGGCGCTCCGCGGGTCTCGGCGCGGCAGGGGGTTGCGGTGGTCCGCGGCCTGGCGGCGGCAGGAGCGCTGGTGGTCTGCTTCGGCGGCCTGTTCGCCTCGGCCGACCCGGCGTTCGCCGATGTCGCCGACGGGCTGCTGCGGGTCGACCGCGACCCGGCCGACCTGCTCTGGCGGCTGGCGCTGGCCGCGGCGGTGGCCGGGGTCGCGGGCGCGTTGGCCCGGGCGGCGCTGGGCGGTCCGCGGGCCGCGGCTGGACCGGTCGCCGGCGGAGCGGCGGACGGGGAGGCTCAGCGGGGGAGGACCGAGGCGCTGATCGCGGTCGCCGCGCTGGTGCTGCTGTTCGTGGCCTACCTGGCGGTCCAGCTGCAGGTCCTGTTCGGCGGCGACGAGTACGTGCGGCGCACGACGGGCCTGGGGTACGGGGAGTACGCGCGTCAGGGGTTCGTGCGGCTGCTGGTGGTGGCGGTCCTGACGCTCGCCGTCGTCGGCGTGCTGGCGCGTCATCGCGACCGGGCGGTGCGGGCGCTGCTGGGAGCGTTGTGCGTCCTGACGCTGGTGGTGCTGGCGAGCGCCGAGCTGCGGTTGCAACTGGTGCAGGACGCCTACGGCCTGAGCCGGGTCCGCTACGGCGGGCAGGCGGTGCTGCTGTGGCTGGCGGCGGTCCTGCTGCTGGTGCTCGCGGCCGGCGCGCATCCGGCGGTGGCCCGTCGCGCGCCGCGGATCGCGCTGGTGGCAACGGCCGCGGCGGTGCTGGTCTTCGCGGTCAGCGACCCGGACCGCCGGATCGCCGAGAGCGCGGTGGCGCGGGCGGCCGCCGGTGGGACGGTCGACGTCGACTACCTGAGCAGCCTGAGCGCCGACGCGCTGCCGGCGGTCGAACGATTGGCTCCCGGCCGCGAACGGGGCGCGGTGCTCTGGGCGCTGCGGGCCGATCTGCGGCGGCCGGACGGCGTGGCGGGGTGGAACCTGGCGCGGATGCGGGGGCGGTGAGGGCCGGATCAACAGCCGATCCGGTCGAGGGTCGCGCGCCCGGCCTGGTCGGAAAGGCCGGGCGATCCGGGCTCCACGGTGACGGTGCGGCGGACGGGGCGGCCCAGGCGGCCGCTGGTGTCGAACAGCCGCAAGGCGATCATCAGCCGCGCACCGACCGGAGCTCGAACCGTGCGGCGGTGCTCGCGGACGACCTCGAAGGCGATGCACGTGCCGTGCCGGGGCCGGAGCCGGCGAGGGCGGCTCATGGGAACGTCGGCGAAGTGGTGGCGGCCGATCCGCACGTTGCCGCGGCGCTCGGCGGGATCGACGAACGCGTCGCTGCGCAGCCAGGCGGGAACGGTGAGCGGGTCGCGGTCGACGCGGAACAGCACGACGTACTCGAAGTCGCCGAGCCGGGTGCCGGCGTTGCGGACGATCACCGGACCGGCGAGCACGTGAGTGCGGAGCGCACGCGGCGGGCGCGCGGGCGGTGCGGTGGCGGTGATCGCGCCGAGGACGACGGCGAAGGCGGCGGCGATCATTGGGGCGAGCCTACGGCGCCCGACGAGGGCCCCGGAACGACGAAGGCCCCGCGGTGCGGGGCCTTCGAACCAGTGCGGATGAGAGGACTCGAACCTCCACGGTGTCACCACCACACGGACCTGAACCGTGCGCGTCTACCAATTCCGCCACATCCGCGTGGCGTTCCGCCGATCACGAGGACCCGCGGGGACGAGCACCATAGCGCATGGCTTCGCGCTGCGACGTCCCGCCCCGGCCCGGCGACGAGACGACACGGCCTGCGATCCGCTGCTATAAATCCCCTCCCCGCGCCGCTATCGTCTAGGGGACTAGGACGCCGCCCTCTCACGGCGGAAACCGGGGTTCGAATCCCCGTAGCGGTACCTCTCGAAACCCTCGCTCAGCGGGGGTTTCGTCGTTGCGGGAGCGACCATCGGAGCCGCAGGCGCCCGGCGCCGGCGACCGCGGCACCGACCACCATCAGCGCCGGACCGGCACCGGCCCAGAAGGGGCCGTGACCGGGCACCAGGACGTCCAAGCGCGGCGGCCGTGCGACGCCGAAGACCCCGGCGTAGGCGTCCTCGCCGATCGAGCGGTCGAAGAACGCGAAGTCCGGGAGCGTCGGCCCGACGATCAGGCCGACGGCCACGAGCAGGACGCCGGCGGCGAGCAGCGCGAGGCCGATCCGGACGGTTCGCCGGCGACCGTCGTACGCGGAGCGGGCCAGGTGGCGCCGCCGAGACCTCGCGCCGATCACCGCCGACACGCCGCCGGCCAGCACCAGGACCGTGCCGGCCCCAGCCCAGAAGCGGCCGTAGCGGAGGTCGAGCACCGTCCACCGCGACGGCGGGAAGTACGAGCCGCCGACCTCGAACGACTGTCCCACGGACTCATCGAAGTACGCGCCCTCGAAGCCGAACTCGCTCGGTCCGAGGGCCAGGCCGACGACCACGAGCAGGACGCCGGCGACGAGCAGCAGGAGACCGATCCGGATCACAGGGAGGTCATCGTCACACGGCGGGCGGGCCTGGAGGGGCGCGTCGCGTTTCCCGCCACCCCGCCCTGGAGCCGGAACGAATCGAGCCGCCTCGAAGGGCGGCTCGACGGGTGAGGGGGAGCTCCCCCCAGACGGCTGATACCAGGCCAATGGTAGCGCTGGCGCTCCGCCCAGCGCGGCAAACATCTCGGGCATCGCCCCCGACCCACCCTCCGCACCGCACCGGACCCGCCCACTACCCTCGAACGCGTGGTCGCCACGCCGTCGCCGTCGCCGCATCCCGGTCGCCGCTTCGCGCTGCGGATCGTCGTCGCCGGCCTGATCGTGCTGCTCGCCGTTGGCGCGGGGGTGGCGATCGTGATCTGGAAGCAGGCCGACGACATCGGCGGGATCCTCGAGGGGGCCGACGATCCGGGCCTGACCGGGGTCCTCGACGACGTCCGCTCGGGCGAGGCGCAGACCATCCTGCTGGTCGGCGACGACCACCGCTTCGGCGACGCCAAGGGCACGCCGACGCGGTCAGACACGATGATGCTGATCCGACTCGATCCGGACGCCAAGGCCACCACGATGCTGTCGCTGCCGCGCGACCTGGAGGTCGACCTGCCCGGCCGCGGCACGCGCAAGCTGAACGAGACCTACGCCGGCGGGCCGCGCAACCTGGTCCGGACGCTGAGGGGACTGCTCAGCACCCCCGGCGAACCGTTCCGGATCGAGCACTACGTGTCGATCCGCTTCACGGCGTTCGCGCAGGCGGTCAACGAACTGCGCTGCTTCTACGTCGACATCGATCGCCGCTACTTCAACGACAACGCCGGCCTGCCGCCCGGCAAGCGCTACGCCGAGATCGACGTGCCCGCCGGCTACCAGCGGCTCTGCGGCGAGGACTCGCTGGCCTACGTCCGCTTCCGCCACCTGGACAACGACCTGGTCCGCGAGGCCCGCCAGTCCAACTACCTGTCCGAGGCCCGGAGTCAGATCGCCGCCACTCGGATCTTCAGCGACCACAACGACATCCTGCGGGCGATCCAGCCCTACCTGACGACCGACGTCCGCGGTTCCCGCGACGTCCTCGGCGTGGTCAAGCTGGCCGCCAACATCGCCGGCAAGCCGACCGAGAAGATCCCCCTCGCCACCCGCGACGTCGCCGGCGGCAACGTCGCCGCCACGCCCCAGGCCCTGGCCCGCGCCGCCCACCAGTTCCTGCACCCCGACAGCGTCCCGGGCGGGGCCCACCGCCGCGCCCGCGACGCCGAAGGCCAGGGCACGCCGGCTCCGCGCTCCAGGCCCCGCCGGCGGCGCGCCGCCACCCCGCCGACGGTCGTCGCCGACGGCGGTGCCGGCAAGCGGCTGGTGGCCGGCGAGCTCGCGCCCCGCACGCCCTTCCCGATCCTCTACCCGACCGCGATCGAGCGGCGGTCGCGCTACGACGACGTCTCCTCCCGCCCCTACGACATCGCCGCCGCCGACGGCAAGACCTACCCCTGGCCGGCCTACCGGATCGTCGTCGCCGAGAACCCCGCGATCGGCCAGTACTACGGGATCGAGGGCACCACCTGGCGCGATCCGCCGATCCTCGACCTGGCCGACGACCAGGAGCGGATCGGCGGCCGGACGTTCCTGGTCCAGTACGACGGCCGCAAGATCCGGCGCCTGATGCTGCGCACCGATCGCGGCACGTACTGGGTCTCCAACACGCTCTCCAACGCCCTCGGCAACGGCGAGATGCGGGCCCTCGCGCGTTCCCTGGCCGTCTACCGCGGCTGACCCCGCGGGGCCACGTTGCACGGGTGTAACCAGGTGGGCTAGGGTGCTCCCGTGCGGAGTTTCCGGGGGAGTGCGGGGCACGTCGCGGCGTGCCGTTCAACGGTCGGGCGCGGGCGGGGGATCGGAGCGGCGCTGGTCGCGCTGCTGGCCCTGCTCGCGACGGCCTGGCCAGCCAGCGCGCCAGCCGCCGAGCCGGCGACCCGCTATTCGCTGGTCCACGGCTGCTACGCGCTCCAGTCGGTCGCGACGGGGCGCTTCGTCGTCCGCCGTCCCGACGGCGGCTACCGGGCCGAGGCGATCGCCGCCGGCGGTGCCGAGGCGTTTCGGATGCAGGCCACCGCGCTCGGCCGCTACCTGTTCTACGGCCGCGACCGGACCGCGATCACCCGCGGCGACGGCAGCGCGGTGCTGGCCTCCGGCAACCTCGGACCGGCGGGGGACTGGCGTATCGAGCCGGCCGGCGCGGGCCGTTTCCGGATCGAGGGCCTGACCGGCGGCGTGCTGGCCGTCGACGGCGGCAGCGGCGGCAGCCTGGTCGCGCCGCCGCGGGCCGAGGGCGAGACCGCCGCCTTCCGGTTCGTCGCGGCCGGCAACTGCGCGGTCTTCCCCGAGGCGGAGATCAACGCCGTCGGCACGCCGGCCCGTGGCAGCTGGCGCGACGGCGAGGTCCGCGGCCTGATCGACACCCACAACCACCCGATCAACTTCAACTTCATCGGCGGCGCCGTCCACTGCGGCCGGATGTGGTCGCCTTACGGGATCGAGAAGGCCCTCGTCGACTGTCCCGACCACGCCCTGCTCGGCGGCGGCGCGGCGCTGCTGGAGAACTTCCTCGGCGGCAACCCGATCGGCTTCCACGACGCCTCCGGCTACCCGTCGCTGAAGGACTGGCCGCGCCACGACTCGCTGACCCACGAGGGCGCCTACTGGCGCTGGGTCGAGCGGGCCTGGCGCGGCGGCCTGCGGATCATGGTCGTCGACCTGGTCGACAACGGCGTCCTCTGCCGGATCTGGCCGGTCCGCAACCGCAGCTGCGACGAGATGGAGACGATCCACGAGCAGCTTCGCTACACCGAGCAGCTGCAGGACTACATCGACGCCCAGTTCGGCGGTCCCGGCAAGGGCTTCTTCCGGATCGTCAAGAGCCCGCAGCAGGCGCGGCGGGTGATCAACGACGGCAAGCTCGCGATCGTCCTCGGGATGGAGAACTCGGAGGCGTTCAACTGCTCGCTGCCGAACGACACCCCGGCCTGCACGCCCGAGCAGATGGAGCAGCGGCTCGACGAGATGTACCGGCTGGGCGTGCGCAGCGCCTTCCCCGTCCACAAGTTCGACAACGCCTTCGGCGGCACCACCGGCGACGGCGGGCTGACCGGCGTCCTGACCAACGTCGGCAACCTGGTCGGGACCTCGCACTTCCTGCGCCTGCAGCGCTGCGCCGAGGGCCACCCGTCCGACACCTACGACCTCGACGCCTTCCCGCGGCTCGACATCGTCACCCAGCTGCTGACCCTGGTCGGCCTGCACGGCGCGCTGCCGGTCTACCCCGCCGGCCCGCTCTGCAACCCGCGCGGCCTCAGCGACCTGGGCAAGCGGCTGATCGAGCGGATGATCAGCAAGGGGATGATGGTCGAGGTCGACCACATGAGCGTCAAGACCCGCGACGAGGCGCTGAAGCTGCTCGAGCGGCGCCGCTACCCCGGCGTGCTCTCCAGCCACGGCTGGTCGGACGAGACGACGCCGAAGCGGATCTACCAGCTGGGCGGCTTCATCGGGCCCTACGCCGGCGGCTCGAAGGGCTTCGCCGAGCAGTGGAAGGTGCTCCGCAAGCAGCGCAACCCGCGGTTCCTCTTCGGGCTCGGCTACGGCGCCGACATCAACGGCTTCGGCGCCCAGGGCGGCCCGCGCGGCGACAACGCCAAGAACCCGGTCCGCTACCCCTTCCGCTCGATCGACGGCGCGGTGACGCTCGACCGCAACCGGACCGGCAACCGCGTCTTCGACCTCAACGAGGAGGGCGTGGCGCAGTACGGGCTCTACCCCGACTGGTACGAGGACCTGCGTCAGATCGCCGGCCAGCCGATCGTCGACGACCTCCTGGCCGGCGCCGAGGCCTACCTCCAGACCTGGGAGCGGGCGACCGGCGTGCCGTATCCCGGCTGCAAGGTCGAGGCCGGCGCCTTCGGCCGCTCGCAGGTCGGCCCGCTGCGGCTGGACGAGTCGGCGGCCTCGCTGCTGCGGCGGGTCGGCCAGCCCACGGCGCGCCCGCTCGACGCCTACCGCTACTGCGTGACCGAGCGCGACGGCCGCCAGGCGACGGTGGCGGCGGTCTTCGGCGACGACGGCCGGACGGTCGCGATGACCTCGACCGCCCGTCAGCACCGGGTCGCGGGGCTGCGGGTCGGCTCGTCGGTGCGGCGCGTCGGGCGGGTGGCGAAGCGGGTCGGCCGCGGCCTTTGGGTCCGCCGGGCCCGCAGCCGCACCAGCCCGCGGGTGGTGCTGCACACCAGCAAGGGCCGGATCAGCGCGATCGCCGTCGTGGCGCCGGAGCGGGCCCGCGCCAGCAGCCTGCGGCGGACGCTGCGGCTGGCCGGCGTCCGCTGAGCGGGACGGCGGCGGCGCGGCCGGCTCAGCCGCGCTTGATCCCGGTGACCTAGCGTAGGGCGGGTGCGGTTCCCCGACGGACGGCGCTCGCCCGCGCTGCACCACCTGAGCCTGGTGCTCGCCGGGCTGGTCGGGACCTTCCTGCTGGTCGGCTTCGTGCTCCGGCCCAGCCGCACCGCCGACGTGCTCGACGCGCGCACGATCGAGGCGATCTCGCCGTTCTGGCAGTCGGAGCCGTGGTGGTGGTTCGTGCGGCTGGGCAACCCCGCCTCGTACCTGCAGTTCTGCCTGGCGCTGGTGTTCGTGGCGGCCCTGCGGCGGCGCTGGCGGCTGGCGCTGCTGATCCCGCCGACGATGGTGGCCAGCGAGCTGATGGCCCAGAACCTGAAGCAGCTGCTGGCCGCCCCGCGCGACGTGCCGCTGGCCGCCGCCCGGATCGCCGACGCCTCGTGGCCCTCGGGGCACAGCACGGCGGCGATGACCGTGGCGCTGCTGGCGATCCTGGTGGCTCCCCGGCGGCTGCGGCCGCTGGTGGCCGTGGTCGGCGGGCTCGGAGCCTGCGGCGTCGGGCTGGGGCTGATCGCCGGCCGCTACCACTACCCGACCGACGTCTTCGGCGGCTACCTGTGCGCGGCGATCTGGGTCACGCTCGCCGCGATGGTGCTGGTGGCCTGGCAGCGCTGGCGTCCGGCCCCGACGCCGCCCGACCGGCGGCCGCTGCGACCGGTCCACGTCGCCGGGCCGCTGCTGCTGCTCGGGCTCGGGCTGCTGATCGCGGCCTCGCGGGCCGCCCGCACCGACGGCGGCCTGCTGGGGACCGTCGACCAGCACACGGCGGCGGTGGTGGTGGTCGGCGCGATCGTCGCGCTGGCCCTGACGCTGGTCGCCGCCGCGACGACGCTGACCGCGGCGGGGGAGGACGAGGCCCGGGAAGCGCCGCTCAGCGGCCCGCGCCCGGCTGCCAGAGCGGTTCCTCGCCGCCGTTGGCCGCCCGCGCGAGGATGAAGAGCAGGTCGGAGAGCCGGTTCAGGTACTTCGCGACGTCGGGGTTGGCGCCCTCGACCAGCAGCGCCCGCCGCTCGGCCCGGCGGCAGATCGTCCGCGCCACGTGCAGGTGGGCGGCCGACGGCGTGCCGCCCGGCAGCAGGAACGAGCGCAGCGGCGTCAGCTCGCCGTTGACCTCGTCGCAGCGCTGCTCCAGCCACGCGACCTGCTCGGGCGTGGCCCGCAGCCGGTCCTTGCGGGCGTGCTCGGTGTCCTCGGGCACCGACAGGTCGGCGCCGAGGTCGAAGAGGTCGTTCTGGATCCGCCGCAGCCAGGGGCCGAACCGCTCCGGCAGGTCGGCGAGCGTCAGCACCACGCCGAGCTGGCTGTTCAGCTCGTCGATCTCGCCGTAGGCCTCGATCCGCGGATGGGTCTTCGGCACCCGGCTCATGTCGCCCAGGTGGGTCTCGCCGGCGTCGCCGAGCCGCGTGTAGATCCGGGTCAGGTTGACGGTCACCAGCCGACCCTATCGCGGCCCGGCGGCCGGCCGACCACGACGGGGAGGGGTCGCAGGCGGGTTGCCGCGACTAGGATCCGGCCCCGTGCCGCGCCGTCAGACCCGCTCCGCCCGCCTCGTCCGCCGGTGGTCGGCCGCGCTGCTGACGGTGGTCGCCGTGGCCGGGCTGACCGGCTGCGGGAGCGGCGACGACGAGCCGCAGGGCGTCCGGGTGCTGGTCACCGACGGTCGCGGCAGCCGGCTGCTGCTCGACCGCGACCAGCTGCCGGTCAAGGACGGCGAGCACGTGGCCGACGTGCTGCGGCGGGCGGCGAAGGTCCGGCTCGACCGCCAGGGCGACGTGACCGCGATCGGCGACACCGCAGCCAGCGGCGACGCGCGCTGGTCGTTCTGGATCAACGGCGCCCCGCCCGAGACCGGCGCCCTCGACGACAGCCGCCCGACCCACGAGCAGCGGCCGACGACCTTCGAGCGCGCGACCGAGGCCGAGGTCCACGACGGCGACACGATCTGGTTCGACCGCTCCGCCCCGGGCCCGGCGGCGCGGCCGCGGGGCGTGGTCGGCAGCTTCCCCGAGCCGTTCCTGCACGGCTTCGACGGCAAGCGCTGGCCGGTGCGGGTGGAGTGCACCGAGCCGCGGGCCCAGGCCTGCCGGATGGTCCGCGACGTGCTCGTCCGCTACGGGATCCCGGCCGCCACGACCGCCCTCCGCAGCTCCTACAACCCGGAGACGGCGCGGATCGCCGTCGGCCGCTGGAGCGCGATCCGCGAGGACCCGGCCGCCGGCCTGCTCGAGATGGGCGTCGGGATCTCCGGGATCTTCGCCCGCCCGGACCGCGACGGCCGCCGGATCGCGCTGCTCGACGCCGAGGGCCGGACGGCGCGGACGCTGGGGGCCGGCGCCGGGCTGATCGTCGCCTCGCGCTACCGCGACGAGCCGCCGAGCTGGGCGGTCACCGGCACCGACGACGCCGGCGTCCTGCGGGCAGCCGGCGCGCTCGACCCGACGCTGCTGGCGCGTCGCTTCGCGGTCGCGATCGAGGGCGGCGACGTGCTGCCGCTGCCGCTGCGCCGCTGAGGTCGGCGATCAGCGGCGCAGCCGCCGCCAGGGCTGCGCGTCGACGTCCAGCCACAGCAGCTCGCAGCCCTGGGTCCGCGGCAGCGCGGTCGCCCGGCAGCCGAAGCGGCCGTCGCTGGCCAGCCGCCGGACGACGGCCAGGTGACGATCGTCGGGACGCGCGATCGCGGTCAGGGCCGAGCCGTAGCGCTCGGTCTGGGCGGAGCTGAAGCCGCTCTCCAGCACCCACCGCCGGGCGCCGTTGCGCGAGCTGCGCAGGAGCACCGAGCGTCCGCCGCCGCCGCTGCGCAGGATCGGCACGATCACGTCGCGGCGACCGAGCGCCGGGGCGCCGATCTCGGCGAAGGTGCGGCGGCCCGGGGCGACGCTCTGGACGGTGCGGGTCCGCCTGCCGACGGCGATCCGCAGCGACCAGCGGGTGCGGATCCCGTGCGCCCGCCAGCTGTAGGCGATCGTGGACCCGCGGAGGTCGATCGCCACCGGGCCGTACTCGGGGACGGTCGTCACCGCGCGTCCGCGCCGCTCGCGCCGCGGCCCGAGGTGGCGGGGCCGCGCCGGCGGCGGGCCGTCGAGGGCGGCGATCGCGACCCCCGCCCGGGCGCTGCTGCCGCCGCGGACGGCCTGGGCGAACGCGATCCGGCGGCCCCAGACGGCCGGGTGCCGCTCGTCGACGTCGGGCTGCGAGGCCGACGGCACCGGCACGTCGCTGCCGGTCTGCGGGTCGATCTGCCAGACGTCGCAGCCGGTCGGGGCGGGCGCGATCGGGGTCGCGCAGCGGCTGTAGACCACGAGCGCCTGGCCGCTCGGTCCCGGGCCGATCCCGGCGTCGAAGGGGCGCGGCTGCGGCGGCGTCGGCAGCTCGACGCCGCTGCCGTCGGGCCGGCGCGCGATCAGGTGGAAGAGCCCGTCCGGGCCGCGGCGGCTCCACAGCAGCCAGCCGTTCCAGCCGTCGAGCGGGGTGTCGTTCGGCTCGACCGAGAGCACGGTCGGGCCGCGCAGCGCCGCGTCGAACGCCACGGCGGGGGGGGTCGGGGCGGGGGCCGGGGTGGCGGGCTGCGGGTCGTCGCTCGCGGGCGGCGTCGGAGTCGTGCTCGTGGTCGTGCTCGTGCTCGTGCCGCTGCCGCCGTCGGCTGGCGCGGGGTCGCCGTCGGCCGCCGCGGCGGGCGCGAGGGCGAGCAGCGCGGCGAGCGCGAGGGGCAGCAGGGGACGGGGCGTCACGGTTGCAGGAACCCGCGGGAGGGCAGGGAGTTTCGCCGCTGGACCGATCGACGGGACGGGCGGGCGGCGACCGGCCCGTCGATCGGCGTCAGTGGGCGGGGGCGAACGCCGGGTCGTCCTCGTGCTGGCGGAAGAACGCGGTCATCGGCGCCACGTAGCTGGCGACCGGCGGGCAGCGGACGCCGTGGCGGCCAAGCAGCTCGGTGGCGCGGCTGGTGTCGTAGCGGACCTCGTGCTGCAGGTAGATCAGCGACTCGCGCGGGGTGCCGCCGAAGAGCGTCCGGACCGGCTTCAGCCGCAGCGCCTGGTCGACCAGCGGCCACGGCAGCCGCAGCGACGGGCTCTTGTCGGCGTACTCGCGGGAGAGCAGCGCGAACAGCTCGGCCGAGCTGATCGGGTCGGGGTCGACCAGGTGCAGCGTCTCGCCGGCGAATTGCGGGTCGCCGGCGCCGGTCACGATCGCGTCGATGATGAAGTCGACGGGGACGACGTTGAGCGGCGCGGCCATCGTGCCGGGCTGGACGATCAGGCCGCCGGTCCGCTGCGAGGCCGCGATCGAGCGCAGCAGGAAGTACGGCCCGTCGAACTTCTGGGTGTCGCCGGTCCGCGAGTCGCCGACGACGATCCCGGGCCGGTAGATGGTGGTCGGGACCTCGTCCATCGAGGCCCGCACGAGCACCTCGGCGGCGAACTTCGTCGACTCGTAGTGGTTCTTGAAGCTCTGGCCGGCGGCGAGGTCGGCCTCCATCACCCGTCCGCGCCGGAGGCCGGCGACGTAGGCGGTCGAGACGTAGTTGTGGCGCTCCAGGTTGGGCGCGGCGCGGCAGAAGTCGATCACGTTCTGCGTGCCCTCGACGTTGACCCGCTCGGCCAGCCCCAGCGGCACGGCGAGGTCGTAGATCGCCGCCAGGTGGTGGACGGCGACGGTCTCGGCCGCCAGCCGCCGGTAGCTCGCCTCGTCCAGGCCCAGCCGCTGGTCGGTGATGTCGCCCGGCTGGATCCGCAGCCGGTCCCCGCGCCCGAGCGCCGCGGCGGCGATCTGGGCCTTCTCGACCATCCGCGGCTCGACCAGCGCGACCACGACGGCGTCCGGATCCTGGTCGAGCAGGAGCGGGATCAGGCGGGCGCCGATGAAGCCCGGGAAGCCGGTGAAGAGGATCGTGCGCGAGGCCATGGCGCGCCATCCTACCGACGCGTAGGTTGCGGGACCGCGCGGCCTCGGTCGGACGATCGTCCGCCGCGGACACGGACGTGTGCGGGCCGCGTACGCTGCCCGCATGGATCAGGGTCATGTGGGGGAACCAGCGGTGGTGGCGCCGGCGGCGCCCGATCCACCGCCGTACTACGGCGACGGTCCCGAGCCGGGCCACCGCGAGCGGCCGCTGCAGGGCTACACCGACGCCCCGACGCGGCTGAAGCTGGCGACGCTGGCGGTCGGCCTGGCCAGCGCGGCTGGCGCGGTCGGGGCGATCTCCGGGGTGCTGGCGTACTTCGAGGCGCGGCGGGTGGCCGACGACGTCCCGGGCGCGGGGGCGGCCCCGGTCGACGCGCTGCCGATCCACCAGGCGCACCTGGACGCGCTCAACGACGCGCTCCAGCGCAACGACGCCTGGATCGCGGTCTGGGCGCTGGCGCTGATCGTCAGCGGCGTCTGCGTCCTGCTGTGGCAGGTCCGGGCCAACCGCAACCTGCCCGAGCTGGGCTTCCGCTGGGCGTCGTTCGGGCCGGTCTCGACCGTCTTCTGCTGGCTGGTGCCGGTCTGGCAGTGGTTCGCGCCGAAGGCGGCGATCAACGAGCTGTGGCGCTCCGGCCTCGACGACGGCGAGGACCCGGACGGCACCGCCGAGCCACCGGCTTGGCTGGCGGTCTGGTGGGGCGTCTGGCTGCTGGTGGTGCTGGGCGGCCGGATCGCCTACGCGGCGCTGCCCTCGGAGACGCTCGACGACTTCGCGGTGCTCTCGCTGGTCGGTGCCGCGATGGCGCTCGGCCTGGCGGTCGCGGGCGTCCTGATGATTCGGATCATGTGGCGGATCACCGACCGCCAGCGGCGGCGGGCGGGGCTCGACGGGCTGCTGCCGACCTAATCCACCAACCGCCGCTCGGTGGCCCAGCGGGTCAGCTCGTGGCGGTTGGAGAGCTGGAGCTTGCGGAGCACCGCCGAGACGTGGTGCTCGACCGTCTTCGGGCTGATCGTCAGCCGGCGGGCGATCTCCTTGTACATGTAGCCGCGGGCGATCAGGCGCAGGACCTCGCGCTCGCGGTCGGTCAGCTGGTCCAGCTCGGGATCGGCGACGACCGCGGCGCCGGCGTCGATCCGGCCCGCGAAGGCGTCGAGCACGAAGCCCGCCAGCCGCGGGGAGAAGACGGCGTCGCCGGCCCGGATCTGCTCGATCGCCGCCACCAGCTCGTCGCCCGAGATCGTCTTCGTCACGTAGCCGCGGGCGCCGGCGCGGATCAGGCTGATCACGTCCTCCGGCTCGTCGCTGACCGACAGCGCGAGGAACCGCTGGCCGGGCCGGGTCTCGTGCACCCGCCGCAGCACCTCGGCCCCGCCGCCGCCCGGCATGTGGACGTCGAGCAGCACCACGTCGGGCTCGCGGTCGAGGATCAGCCGCACCGCCACGTCGACGTCACCCGCCTCGCCGAGGACGGTCGCCCGCGGCCGCGGCGGCTCGCCGCCGGCGCCGGCGGCGGTCGGCTGCTCCAGCTCGGCGCGGACGCCGGCGCGGAAGAGCGCGTGGTCGTCGACGAGCACGACGGTGGGCAGGGTGGTCACGATCGGTCCTTTCGCTCGTCGAGCAGCAGCTCGACCTCGGTGCCCTCTCCGGGCGCCGCGTGAATGGTGGCGCGCCCGCCGGCCCGCCGCATCCGGCCGACGATCGACTCGCGGACGCCGCGCCGGTCCCCGGGCACGTCGCCGGGGTCGAAGCCGCGCCCGCGGTCGCGGACGAAGACCTCGACCCGGCCGTCCTCGGCCTCGGCGTAGACCTGGATCGTGCCGCCGCGGGCCGGCACGCCGCCGGGCTCGCCGTCGGCCGGCGCGAAGGCGTGGCGGGCCGCGTTGGCCATCGCCTCGCGGGCCGCCGCGACCAGCGCCGCCGTGCGGTCGTCGAGCGGCTGCTCGCCGCTGGTGACGACCTCGATCTCGACCGCGTGCTCGACCTCGACCGCCGCCGCCGCGGCCCGCAGCGCCGCCATCAGCTCGTCGTCGGGACGCTCGCTGCGGCCCGACAGCCACAGCCGCAGCTCGCGCTCTTGCCGCCGGGCCAGCTTGGCGACCTCGCGCGGGTCGTCGCTGCGGCGCTGGATCAGGGCCAGGGTCTGGAGCACCGAGTCGTGGAGGTGGGCGGCGACCTCGGCCCGCTCGTCGCCGCGGATCCGCTCCGACCGCTCGACCGCCGCCCGCCGCGACATCCGCCGCCAGAAGGGGGCGATCACGACCGCGATCACGGCCACCGCGACCAGCGTCTGGAGGACCCCGTTGCGGGACGCCGTCAGCGCCCCGAGCGAGGAGAGCGTGGCCAGCGCGCCGAGCAGCACCAGCGCGATGCCGCCGCCGAGCAGCATCCGGTCGGTCTCCGGATCGGCCTCGCCGCGGCGGCCGACGAGCCGCTGCCAGCCGCTCTGCTGGTCCGGATCCGGATCGGGCGCGCCGACCTGCGACCAGAGCACCGCACCGCCGGCCGCCAGCAGCAGCAGCGCCCAGAAGTCGATCCCGGTCATCGCCTGCAGCGCCAGCAGGCCGGCCGTCACCCCGGCCAGCACCAGCAGCACGCCCGACGCCGTCCGGCGGTTGACGCCGGTCGCGCGGGCGTCGCGGACGGCCCGTCGGGCGGCCTGGCGCTCGCGGTGGCGGGCCAGCGCCAGCTGCCCCCAGGCCAGCACGCCGACGACCCCGAGCAGCAGCGCGACGCCCGCTAGGAGCGCCCGTCCGCCGCGGCCCGAGGAGCCGTCGGCGACGACCAGCGCGACCGCCGCGAGGGCGGTCAGCGCGGCCGTCAGCCGGGGCAGCCAGGGATCGGTCACCCGCGGGCGCTCCGGCTCTTGCGACAGGCGTCGGTGCGGATCGGGTCGGCGCCGGCGTTCGGGCCCGACCAGCGCCAGTTGCCGAACCGGCCGTGGCCGTCGAGGTCGGCCGGGTTGCGGGTCACGAACAGCTCGCCGACCCCGACCCGCAGGTCCAGGTTCACCTGCGGGCGGTCCTTGCCGGGATCGATCTCGAAGCTCTCGCGGTGGTTGGACAAGGCGGTGTTGTCGCTGCTGTGGCGGGACAGCACGCGGGTGTCGCCGCCGATCGTCATCCGGGTGTCGACGCTCCAGGCGACGCAGCGGTTGCGGGGGAGGAGCACGTTCAGGCGGCCGACGTCGACCCGGGCCGGAACCCGCAGCACGCTGTCGCGCCGCAGCGGCAGCTGCCGCAGGTCGACGGTCATCTCGCCGACGCCGAGCCGGTAGCCGTCGCGGGCCCGGGTGGCGTCGAACGGCCGGTAGGTGCGCTCGCCGATCGAGCGGTCGACGTCGATGTCGGCGACGACCGCGGAGGCCGCCGGCAGGGCGAAGGCGAGGATCACCACCAGCAGGGTGCTGGCCGCGCGGCGGTTCTGGCGGGCCCCGACCAGCGCGACCGCGAGGATCGCCAGGATCACCGCCACCGGCCAGGCGCCGAGCAGCGCGGTGACGGCGAAGCTGCAGGCGGCGACGATCCCGAAGCCGACCAGGATCCCGAAGACCGCGGCGATCCCCAGCAGCAGCCGCAGGACGCCGCCGGCCGCGTTCGCCGAGGCGCTGGCGGTGCCGGCCGCGACCGAGCTCGGCACGCCGTCGACGTCGACCGGCTCCTCCGGGATCAGGATCGCGGCCGCCAGGTAGAAGAGCAGCCCGGCGCCGCCGAGGAAGATCGAGCCGAGGAAGAGGACCCGGATCAGGACCGGCTCGAAGCCGTAGCGCTGGGCGATCCCGCCGCTGACGCCGAACAGCATCCGGTCGCTGCGGGAGCGGAAGAGGCCGCCGGCGGGGGTCGGGGCGCCGCCGCGGCCACCGCCGTCGCCGCTGGGGCCGTCGGAGCCGCCGGCCCCGTGGTCGCCGCCGCCGTGGTCGCCGCCGTCCCCGTCGCCGGCGCCGCCGAAGCCGCCCGCGCCGGGACCGTCCGGTCCGCCGCCGCCCGGCCCACCGGCCTGCGGCTCGTGGACGGCGGTCTCGGCGGTCAGGTCGCCGTCGCCGCGCTCGACCGCCGGGTCGCTGGCGGTCGTCGGCTGGTCGGGACCGGCAGGACGCTCGGCCCGGACGATCGTCGCCGACCGTCCGCGACGGGGCGGCGTCAGCTCGCGGTAGGCGGGGGCGTCGGCGGGCGACGTGGTGGCGAGGGTGCGCATGCGGGACTTCCTGGTTCCGGTGATGCAACCAGGGTGGAGCCCGGCGACGCCGTCCACCATGGGGGATGCCCCGGGCCCGTCCCGGATCATCCCCGGAACGCGATCAGGGGCGCAGGGTGCGCGAGACGCTGGCCGTCCGCGGCACGCCGCCGACCTGCCCGCTGGCGGTGACCGTCAGCTTCAGCCGCCGGCCGCTGCGCAGCGCGCTGCGCCCGCGGGCGGGCAGCAGCAGCGTCACCGCCGCCGCCCGGCGGGCCTTGAAGCGGACCGTGCGGGTCGGCAGCTTCACCGGCCGCCCGGCGACCTTCGCCGTCGCCCGGACCTTGGCGCTGCCCGAGAGGCTGCCGCGGACCGTGACCGGGATCCTGCCGGTGGCGCGGGTCTTCGAGACCTTGACCGTCAGCCGCAGCGTCGCCTTCTCGGGCGGCGGGGGCGTGGGGGTCGTCGTGGTGGTCGTGCCGCCGTCGTAGCCGGTGCTGTCGTAGCGGGGATCGGAGCCGGCCGCGAGGGCGCTGACCGGGATCGCCGCCGCCAGCACGGCGACCAGCAGCATCGGGGAGCGGGGGATGGTGCGCATGGGGGATGGGCCCCGCCGACGATGGGGCCGGCCCGACGCTACCAGCGGACGGGAGCGGGCGCAGCGGTCGCCCGAGCGCCGTCCCGGGATGCGATGCTCCAGGGGTGCTTGAGCGCTCCGACGCCATCGGTGCCCTGACCGAGGAGACCTTCGACGTGGTCGTGGTCGGTGGCGGAGTCACCGGCGCGGGGGTGGCGCTCGACGCCGCCTCGCGCGGCTTCTCCGTCGCCCTCGTCGAACGGGCCGACTACTCCTCCGGCACCTCCAGTCGCAGCTCGAAGCTGGTCCACGGCGGCCTCCGCTACCTGGCCAGCTTCGACCTCGGCCTGGTCCGCGAGGCGCTGCTGGAGCGGCAGATCAACGCCCGCCTGGCGCCGCACCTGGTCACCCCGCTGCCGCTGGTGGTCGCCAACGCCGGCTCGGGTCGGCCGGACCGGATCACCGGCGTCGGGCTCAACCTCTACGACGTGCTGGCCGTCGACGCCCGCCGCGGAGGCCGCCGGCGCCGGCGCCAGATGTCCGACGACGAGCGGGCCTGGAGCCCCGACCGCCACCGGGCGCTCGACCCGCGCGAGGTCGTCGAGCACCTGCCGGCGCTGGCCGACCGCAACCCGACCGGCGGCCACCTCTTCTACGACTGCCAGACCGACGACAGCCGGCTGGTGCTGACGATCCTCCAGGAGGCGGAGCGCTTCGGCGCGGTCTGCGTCAACCGGGTCGAGGTGCTCGGGCTGCTGGAGCGCGACGGACTGGCCGAGGGCGTCGAGGTCCGTGACCGCGAGACGGGGGCGACCTTCCCGATCCAGGCCGACAACGTCGTCAACGCGACCGGCGTCTGGGCCGACCGGCTGCGCCCGGCCGAGCTGCGCGACGAGGCCGAGGTGCCGGTCATCCGGCCCTCGCGCGGGACCCACGTGACGCTGCCGGTCGAGAAGCTGCCGCTGCGCTCGGGCGCGATCGTGCCGTCGGGCGGCGGCCGCTTCATGTTCGCGCTGCCGTGGCTGGGGCGGACGCTGGTCGGCACCACCGACAACGAGTACGACCACCGCGACCTCGACCACGTCCCGCCGCCGGACGAGGACGTCACCTACATCCTCGACGGGGTCAACGAGTTCTTCGGCACCTCGCTCGGGTTCGACGACGTCTGCGGCGCCTACGCCGGCGTCCGGCCGCTGATCTCGACCGGCGATCCCAAGCGCTCGGTCGACATCTCGCGCCGGGCCGAGCTCTACGAGACCTCCTCGGGGATGCTCACGATCACCGGCGGCAAGCTCACCACCTGGCGGCGGATGGCCAAGCAGACCGTCGACCGGCTGGTCGAGCGCGAGGGCCGCGTGGCGCCCTGCCGCACCGACCACCTGCCGCTGGGGCAGCCGGTCGATCCGCTGCGGCTGCCGAACGTGCGCGGGACGACGGCCGAGGCGCGCGCCCAGCTCGCGGCCCGCTACGGCCTGGTCGCCCGCGATCTGCTGGCGCTGGCCGAGGAGCGCCCGGAGCTGGCGCGGCCGGTGGTCGACGACGGCCCGGTCGACCTGCTGGCCGAGGTCGTCCACGCCGCCCGCCACGAGCAGGCGCGGTCGGTCGGCGACGCGCTGCTGCGGCGCACCCGGCTGGGGCTGACCGCGGCGCGCACGGTGACGGCCGACGGCGGGCGGGTCGCCCGCGAGGTCGCTCAGGCGATGGCGCCCGAGGTCGGCTGGGACGCCGCGGGGGTCGACGCGGCGGTCGCGGACTTCCTGGACGAGGCGCGGCTGGAGGGGCTGGTTCCCGGCGGGGGCGCCGGGGCCGGAGGGTCGAGCGAGCAGTCCGGGGTGGACAGTGAACACGCGGTCGCGCCGGCCTCCGGCGGACCTGACCGCCCGACCGCCTAGGATCAGCCCGATCGGATGTCCGAAGACGACGAGAGCACCCCGAACCCCCCGTCGGTGACCGCTGCGCGATTCGATCGCGACGGCGAGACGGTCTACAACCTGGCGCTGCGGATCACCGCCAGTCCCGGCGCCGCCTGGCACGCCACGGTCGCCGCCTTCGCGGCCGTCGCCGAGCGCGTGCCCGCGGACGCGCCGCCGGGGACCGACGAGCAGGACCTGCTGCTGATGGGCTGCTGGCACGCCCGCCAGCTGCTCAGTCAGCTAGACGCGAACCCCGAGTACGCCGCCCAGCTGCGCGCGCACGACGAGGCGAACGTGCCGATGGCCAGCCTCCAGGCGTCGGTGGTGCGCGCCAACGGGCTGCTGCCGGTCGACCAGCGCGAGGTGCTGGCCCTGCGCGGCCTCAGCCGCCTCGACCACCAGGATCTGGCCGTGCTGCTGCGCGCCGATCCCGGCGTGCTGGCGGCGATGCTCGCCCAGGCGCGGCTGATGCTGCGCGACGCGATGCGCGGCTCGCGGATCGCCGCCGAGGCGCTGACCACGCCCGAGGCGCGGCAGGCGGTCGCGCTGGCCGCCCTCCGCCAGGACGGGCAGCTGCGCGGCGCCGAGGCGCGGCTGACGCTGGCCCACTGGCTGGACGGCGACGAGTCGCGGCGTGCGGTCGTCGACGCCCTGGAGGAGGCCGGGCTCTCGTACCGCGCCTGGGCCCGGGCGAGCGTGCCCGAGGGCCTGCGCGAGGCCGCGATCGGGGCCGCCGACGGCGTGCCCGCCCCGGCACCGGCGGCCGCCGCCGCCGATCCCGATCCCGCGCCGACGACCGCGGGCGAGGCCACCGGCGATCCGGCGACCGGCGATCCGGCCGCGGCCGCCGTGGCGCCCGACCCGTCGGCCGGCTTCCCGGCCGGTCAGCACGACGTCCCGCTCGACCCGCCGGCGACGGCCGTCCACGCCACCACCAGCGGCGAGGGCGAGCCCGGTCCGGCGACCGGCGAGGTCTCGAGCGGCTCCTACGACCCCTTCACCGGCGAGCCGGTCGCCGCGGCCGAGCCGCCCGCCGAGGCCGCCGCGGGGCCGGTCCCGCCGCGTGGCCGCGGCGGCGCCCCCGATCCGGACGCGACCGTCGAGTGGTCGTCGTCGGAGATCGCCGCCCTCGGCCTCGACGGCGACGAGCCCTCGCCGGTCGAGGAGTGGGACGACGACTGGGACGACGACCAGGGCGGCGGCCACGGCGATCGCCTGCAGCCGCGCGAGTCCCACGGCCGCCGCGCCCCGCGCTGGCAGGTCGCGGTGGTCGGGATCCTGCTCGTCGCGCTGCTGATCGTGCTGGCGCTGACCTTCCTCAAGGGCGACGACTCGACCGAGCCGACGACCAACGACACGTCGTCGCAGGTCGTGCAGCCCGCGGGCGGGGCGGCCCAGGCGGCGGCGATCGGGGCCGCGCAGGCGACGATCGTCCTGCCGCGCCTGTGAGCGAGGTCCGCTTCCGCGACCTCCACGCCGCCGCCGGAAGCCCGCAGCCGGTCGCGTCGCTGCTCGACGCGATCGTGGCCGACCCCGCGCCGCGCGTGGCCGGCCGGCCGCGGACGATCGGCGTGATGGTCAGCAGCGCCGACGGCCGCGCGACCGTCGAGGGCGGCGCCTCGGGCTTGGGGGGCCCGGAGGACCGAGCGGTCTTCCGCGGCGTCCGCGAGCGGGCCGACGCGCTGCTGGTCGGCCCCTCGACCCTCAACCGCGAGCGCTACGCGACCGTCCTCGACGAGGATCAGCGCGAGCGGCGACGGGCCGCCGGGCGGCCGCCCGAGCCGCTGCTGGCCACGATCAGCCGCTCGTTCGGGCTCGACGCCGACGTGCCGATCCTCCACGAGCCGGAGGCGCGGGTGGTGGTCTACGGCGAGCGCGAGCCGCCGCCGGCGCTGGCCGCCGCGCCGGTCGAGGTGGTCCAGCTGGAGCGGGCCGACCCGGCCGCCGCGCTGGCCGACCTCGACCGCCGCGGGATCGAGCTGCTGGCCTGCGAGGGCGGGCCGACGCTGCTCGCCGGGCTGATCCGCGACGGGCTGCTCGACGAGGTGCTGCTGACCGTCTCGCCGCTGCTGGTCGGCGGGCTCGATCCGCTGACGATCCTCGACGGCCCGATCGGCCCCCGCAGCGGCTCGGCCGGCCCGACGGCGCCGAGCGACCCGGTGCCGCCGGTGGCGCCCGTCACACTCCAGGTCCGGGGCCTGTGGCAGGCCGCGGACGTCCTCTTCCTGCATTACCACCTGACCGACGGGAGTCCCCAGTGAGCGCCACGCTGACGCTGCGCCTGCGCCAACGCACCCTCACGCTGCAGGCGGGCCGACCGCTGCTGATGGGGATCGTCAACTGCACGCCGGACTCGTTCAGCGACCGGCGGCGGCTGGAGACCGTCGACGAGCGGGTCCAGCACGGGCTGGAGCTGGCCGCGGCCGGGGCGGCGATCATCGACGTCGGCGGCGAGTCCGGGGTCACGCACCGCCCGCAGGTCGGGGTCCGCGAGGAGCTGGAGCGGGTGGTCCCGGTCGTCCAGCGGCTGGTCGACCACGGGCTGATCGTCTCGGTCGACACCTGGAAGCCGGAGGTCGCCGAGGCGGTGCTCTCGGCCGGCGCCCACCTGATCAACGACGTCAGCGGGCTGTACCACGCGCGGCTGGCCAGCGTGGTGGCGGCGCGCGACGCCGGGATCGTCCTGATGCACACCCGCGCGGCGCCGAAGACCGAGCACTTCCCGGACTACGGCGGACGGGTCGTGGCCGACGTCCGCAACGTGCTCGGGCAGCTGCGCGAGCGGGCGCTGCAGGCCGGCGTCCGCTCCGACGCGATCGTGCTCGACCCGGGCCCGGACTTCGCGAAGATGCCGGCCGAGTCGGTCGAGGTGCTGCGCGACCTGCCGGCGCTCGCCGTCCACGGCCACCCGCTGCTGCTGGCGGTCTCGCGCAAGTACTTCGTCGGCACGATCATCCACCGCGAGCCCGACGACCGCCTGGCCGGCACCCTGGCCGCGCTCGGCTGGTGCGCGGAGCGGGCGAAGTTCTCGATCGCCCGCGTCCACGACGTCCGCGAGGCGGCCGACTACCTGCAGGTGCGGGCGGTGCTGGACGGGGTCGAGGAGATGCCCTCGATCGACCGCGACGACCTGCGGCTGCAGTGGCTGCACGACGACGAGGACGACGAGGGCGGCGATCCGGGCGGCTCGCGCGAGCCGGCGGTCCGCTGAGCGCGGGCGACGGGGGCGGCGGCCGCGCGATGTTCTACTGTGAGGTGGAACCCCCGATCACGCCACGCCCGCGGAGCTCTGCACCCTCATGAAGCTGTTCATCGACACCGGATCCGTCGCCGAGGTCGAGGAGATCGCCCGTTGGGGCGTGCTCGCCGGCGCGACCACCAACCCCTCGCTGCTGGCCAAGGAGGACGGCGCCCCGGAGGAGATCATCCGCCGGATCGCCGACCTGGTCGACGGCCCGACCTCGGCCGAGGTGGTCAGCGACGACGCCGACGGCATGGTCGCCGAGGGCGTCGCCCTGCGCGGCATCCACGAGCAGGTCGTCGTCAAGGTGCCGTTCAGCGCCGCCGGCCTGGAGGCCACGTCGCGTCTGCGCGAGCTGGGCCACCCGGTCAACATGACCCTGGTCTTCAGCGCCCCGCAGGCGATCCTCGCCGCCGAGGCGGGGGCGACCTACATCTCCAGCTTCCTCGGCCGGCTCGACGACATCGGCGTCGACTCGACCGAGACCACGCGCGAGATCGTCGAGGCCGTCGCCGCCAACTCGACCGGCGCCCAGGTGCTCGCGGCCTCGATCCGCAACCCGATCCACGTCACGGTCGCGGCCGCCCTCGGCGCCGACGTCGCGACAGTGCCGGGCAAGATCCTCCGCCAGATGCTCAAGCACCCGCTGACCGAGTCCGGGATCGCCCAGTTCACCGCCGACTGGCAGACCCGCCCCGAGTTCGCGACCTGGCTCAAGGGCCTGGTCGAGCAGTCGCGGGCGACGGCGTAGCTGCGAGGTTTCGTCCTCCATATCCGCACTTCCGGCTCGAAGTGCGGATATGGACGGGCGGACCTGCCCGTTTGCGGGGGATTCGCCGGGAGATCGGGGATGGCGCGGCGCCGTCGGTCGTGCCGGTCGTCTAGGGTTCGTCGCGAGTCGCCGGCCGCTGCGCACAACGCGGTCGGGCGCCCACCGACGAACCATCCGAAGGAGCAGCATGTCCGTCCTGACCCGCGAGGTGCTGGAGTCCAGCCCGCTCGCCGATCTCCACGCCCTGGCCAGCGAGCTGGCCGTCGACGGCTTCCGGCGCCTGCGCCGCGAGCAGCTGGTCGACACGATCATCGAGCGCCGTGGGGGCGAGGAGGAGGGTGGCAACGGCCGCCGTCGTCGTCGCCGTGGCGGCCGTCGTGACGAGGAGACGACCACCGAGGCCGTCGCCGTCGCCAGCGACGAGGACGAGCGCGAGGACGAGGGCGGGCGCCGCCGCCGGACCCGCGGCGGCCGCGACCGCGACGGCCGCGCCGACCGCGAGCCGCGCGGTGACCGCGACGGGCGCGGCGACCGCGATCGCGACCGTGGCCGCGACGAGGAGGACGGCCCGACCGTCGAGGGCGTCGTCACGATCGGCGCCAGCGGCTCGGCGATCCTGAAGGCCGCCGACGGCAGCGAGGTCTACGTCTCCGCCGGCCAGGTCCGTCGCTGCGAGCTGGTCGACGGCGACCGCGTCGGCGGCCCGACCCGCCCGGCCCGCCGCAGCGAGCGGTTCCCGTCGCTGGTCCGGGTCGAGACGATCAACGGCTCCTCGGCCGAGGAGACCTCGACCGGCACCAAGTTCGAGGAGCTCGAGGCGGTCCGCCCGACCGAGCTGCTCGCCGTCACCAGCGACGACCCGACCGTCGCCGCGATCGCCTGGCTGACCCCGATCGGCCGCGGCTCGCGGGCCGTGATCGTCGGGCCCCACGCGGCCGGCAAGAGCGAGGCGCTGCGGCGCCTGGCCGTCGGCCTGCGCGGGATCGACGGCCTCGAGCTGCTGCCGGTCCTGGCCGGCTCGCGTCCGGAGGAGCTGGGCGACTGGCAGGCCGACGGCCTCGAGCCGGTCGCCGCGCTCGACCTGTCGAGCGGCCCCGAGCAGCGCGCGAAGGCGATCGACGAGGTCGTCGACCGCGGCCGCCGCGTCGCCGCCCGCGGTGGCCACGCCGTGGTCCTGATCGACACCCTCGACGGGCTCGGCGAGGGCGCCGCCCGCCGGGTGCTGGCCGCCGCCCGGCGCCTCAAGGACGCCGGCTCGCTGACGATCATCGCCACCCGCGAGCACCCGGTCGGCGGCGAGAGCACCGTCGTCCGGCTCGACCGCGCGCTGACCACCACCGGCCGCTTCCCGGCGCTCGACCTGGCGGCCTCGGGCACGCTGCGCCCGGAGCTGCTGGTCGGCGACGAGGGCGCCGCGGCGATCGCCGCCGCCCGCGCCGAGCTGGTCGCCTAGCCGTCCCAGAACGACGAAACGCCCCGGAGCTCGGGGCGTTTCGTCGGTTCCGACGGGCTGTCGGGGCGGTTCAGCGGCGCTCGTCGACCGGGACGTAGGCGACGGTGAACCAGGAGGGGGCGGGGGCGAGCTCGACCGGCTCGTCGTTGCGGGTTGGCTGGACGTACTCGAACCGCTGCTCGATCTCGTCGAAGCGGACGTCCAGCTCGCCCTCCTTGACCCGCTGGTCGAGCCAGGCGCCGCGGAAGACCAGCCGCCGCAGCCAGTGGACGAGCGAGCGCTCGGCCGGCCCGGACAGCTCGGTCCAGCAGTCGTTGACGTGCGCCCCGAGGTTCGAGAGCGGCTCGGCCACCTCGCCGTTGACCGCCAGGTTCACGAGGTCGTCGACCTCGGAGGGGTCGAGGCGATCGTGGACGAAGCCCAGACGGACCGCCGCCTGCTCGCACCGTTCGGCGAAGTCACGCTCGGAGAACGTGAAGCGGAGGTCTCCGTACTCGAGGACGAAGTCCTCGCCGGAGTCGTAGTTCCCTCGGAAGCTGGAATCCATGAAGCGATCAGGCGGACGCGTTGGGGCGGAAGCGGCAACCTGTGGCCGTCCCACACGACAGACGATGAAGGCCCCGGACCGCACGGCGGCAAACCGCGATCCACGGGCTGGTGCGCATCCTAGTCACGGCGCCCGCCGCCGCACGAGGTTTGGGTTCGATGTTGCACCCGGCAGGATCCGGTATGAGCACGGAGACGGCCGGTCCGCCGCGTAGTTTTGGGAGTGCGGATGTCGACCGTTCCGGAGCAGGACACCACCACCATCTCGGTCAGCGACTACGCGGCCCGGATCGGCCGTGCGCTGCGCGCCGCGGGCGCCGCGGTGGTCGAGGGCGAGGTCCAGCGGCCGAAGGCGGGCGGGCGCGGCGTCTGGTGGTTCGACCTCTCCGACGGCGAGCAGGTGCTGCCCTGCTCGTACCTGCCGTGGCTGGTGCGCGGCCGCCGCGACGGGCCCGCCCACGCGCCGGCCCACGGCGACCGGGTTCGGGTCCATGTGCGCCACAGCGAGTACTGGGGCGCCGGCGGCCGGCTGCGGGTGGTCGTCGAGGAGATCGAGGCCGCGGGCGAGGGCGAGCTGCTGCGACGGCGGGCGGCGCTGATCGCCCGCCTGACCGACGAGGGGCTGTGCGATCCCGCGCGGTTCCCCGCCCTGCCGCGCTTCCCGCGGGCGGTCGGGCTGATCGCCGGCCGCGACTCGGACGCGCTCCACGACGTCCTCCGCGGCCTCCGCGACCGCTTCCCCGCCGCCGCGGTGGTGACCGCCTGCTGCCGGGTCCAGGGCGCCGCGGCCCCGGGCGAGGTGATCGACCGGCTGGCGCGGCTCGACGCCGATCCGCGGGTCGACGTGATCGTGGTCGCCCGCGGCGGCGGATCGGTCCAGGACCTCGTCTGCTTCGACGACGAGCGGCTCTGCCGGGCGATCCGGGCGATCGCGACGCCGGTGGTGACCGCGATCGGCCACACCGAGAACAACCCGGTCTGCAACCACGTCACCCACGCCGCCTTCGTGCCCCGCCATGCCGCCGAGCGGGTGGTGCCCGACCGGCGGGCGCTGGTGGGGGACCTGGATCGCGCCGGCGCCGAGCTGACCCGCGCCGCGCGGGCCCCGCAGGCCCTGCGACGGGAGCTGGACGCGCGCTCGGCGGCCGTCCACGCGCGCGGACGGCTCGACGCGCGGCGGGCGACCGTGCTCGACGCCGGGCGCACCGTCGACGCCCGCGCCGACCGCTTCCTGCGCGACCACCACACCGCCCTCGCCGCGCTGCGCGGCACCGTCGACCGAGCGCCCGACCGGCTGCGGGCCGCCGCGGCCCAGGCCCGGCAGCGGCTCGACGCGGCCGCCGTCGGTCCCCTGGCCGACCGCGCGCTGAGCCGTCTGCGGCGCGACGTCGCCGCCCGCGCCGCCGTGCTCGACGCGGGCGATCCGCGGCGCCGCGGCTGGCTGGTCGCGACCGGCCCCGACGGCCGCGCGATCCGCCGCGCCGCCGAGCTGCGGCCCGGCGACGCGCTGCGACTGCACCTCCAGGACGGACACGCCGACGCGCGCGTGTCCGCCGTCGACGCCGACGAGACGAAGGACGACCAGTGACGCCCGAGACCGAGACCTCCGCGCCGACCACGCTGCCGTTCGGCGCCGCCTTCGACCGGCTGCAGCAGATCGCGGCCCAGCTCGGGACCGACGAGGCGATCGAGCCGGAGCGGCTGATCGCGCTCCTGCGCGAGGGCAAGGGCCTGGAGCGGGCGCTGCGCGAGCACCTCGACCGGGTCGAGCAGGAGGTGCGCGCGATCGAGGACGGCGACGGCGCGGCGAGCTTCCGGATCGCGACCGGGGAGCAGGCGGCCGCACCGCCGCTCGCGCCCGCGCCGGTCGCGCCCGCCGCGCCGTCCGCCCCGCCGGAGTCCGCACCGCGGGCGACCGAGCCCGAGCCCGAGCCGCTCCCGCCGGTCGCCGCCGCCCCGACCCCGACCCCGACCGCCGCCCCGCCGGCGCCGCCGGCACCTCCGGGCCTGTTCGCCGACGACGACATCCCGTTCTGAGCGCCCGCGCCAGCCCCCCGGCCTCCGCTCCGACCACGGCCACGCCGGCGGCCGCCGGCGCCGGGGCGGCCCTCGACCGTCGCCTGCGCGCGATCGTCGCGGTCGCCCGTGCCCGCCGCGGGATCGCGCTGCGGGTCGGCGTCAGCTTCGTCGTCCCGCTGGCGATCGGGGCCGCGATCGGGCACGTCAGCTGGGGCGCGATCGCCACGCAGGGCGCGTTCGCGGCGATGTACGCCAACGACGAGCCCTACCGGCGCCGCTGGCCGATCCTGCTCGGGATCGGGCTCGGGCTGGCGCTGGCGATGGCGCTCGGCACCCTGCTCGCCCCGCACCCGTGGGTCGCCGCGGCGGCCGGCGGCCTGGTGGCCGGGGCGGCGGCCCTGGCCTGCATCGGCTTCGAGGTCGGACCGCCGCGCGAGTTCATGCTCGTGCTCAGCTACTACGTCGGCGCCAGCCTGCCGGTCGATCCGGGCGCCGCGCCGGCCCGCGCCGGGCTGGTCCTGGCCGGCGCCGCGATCGTGATCGCCGTCTCGATGGCCGGCCACCGGCTGCGGCCGCGCGCCCCCGAGGAGACCGCCGTCGCCGGTGCCTACCGCCAGGTCGCCGGGCTGGCCGCCGCGCTCGGCGGCGAGGGCGTCGTCGAGGCCCGTCACGAGGCGGTGCTCGCCGTCCGTCGCGCCCGCGCCGCGATGCGCGCCGCCGGGGCCGGCGATCCGCTGCGCGGCCGGCTGACCGAGATGACCGTCGCGGTCGAGGCGGTGCTCGACGGCTGCCTCGGCCTCGTCGCCCGCGAGAGCCGCCCGATCGACCCCGCCTGGCCGGCCGCGCTGCGGGCGCTGGCCGACAGCGTCCGCGAGCCGGTCCTCGCCGGACCGGTGGTGCTGCCGGAGCAGGAGCCGCCGACGCCGCCGGGCGCCCGCTTCGCCGCCGCGATGCGCAGCGCCCGCCAGGCCGCCGATCCCGACCGGCTCTTCTCCGGCACGATCGTCCCGTTCACCCGTCCCCGCCGACCGCGCGCGGTGGCGATCCTGCGGCGGACGCTGCGGGCCAACTCGCTGGTGCTGCCGACCGCCGTCCGGATCGGGATCGCCGCCGCGGTCGGGACCGGCGTCGGGCTGGCGATCGACGCCGAGCGCGGCGCCTGGATCGGCCTGACCGCGGTCGCCGTCCTCCAGGCCAGCAACGTCCACCTGATCGCGTGGCGGACCGTCCACCGCGCCGTCGGGTCGATCGTCGGCGCGGGGCTGGCGGCGGCGATCCTGGTCGCCGACCCGCGGGTCGTCGTGATCGTGCTGGTGATCGCGGTCTGCCAGACGATCGCCCAGGCCACGATCACCGTCGCCTACGGGGTGGCGGTCGTCTTCGTGACGCCGATCGCGCTGCTCAGCTTCGACCTCGGTCAGCCGGGCACGCCGATCGGCTCGCTGCTCGGCGAGCGGGTGGTCGACACGCTGATCGGCTGCGCGATCGGGCTGGCGGCGCGCCGCCTGCTGTGGCCGCGGACCGCCCAGACGCGGCTGCCGATGGCCCAGGGCGCGGTGATCGAGGCCGCGCGCGACGTCCTCCACGCCGCCCTGGCGCGCCCGCTGGCCGATTCCAGCACGCTGCTGCGACGGTCGCGGCGGCGGCTCCAGACCGAGCTGCTGAACCTGCGGGCGGTCCACGGCGACGCGGTCGGCGACCTGCTCTGGAGCGCCCGCAGCGGCGACGAGGGCTGGCCGCGGACGCTCGCCGCCCAGCGGGTCGCCTACGCGGCGATGGCGGTGCCGGCCGACCGCCACGGGCCGCCGCCGGACATGGCGCTGGTGGCACGGCTCGACGCGGCGCTCGACGCGATGGCCGCGATCGCCGAGGGCCACCGGGCGCCGGCCCTGATCGCGGTCCCGCCGCTCGACCGCTACCCGGTCACGCACCGGGCGCTGATCCAGCTGCGCGACGCGCTGCGGGGGCCGTCGAGCGACCTGCCGGAGGCCGAGGAGCAAATTCGGGGGGCGTGAACGGGCGGGCTCGCGGGTCTTTAGAGGACCATGAGCGATCCGACCTGCACCCTCCTGATCGTCGAGGACGACCGCGTGACCCGCGGCTTCCTCGCCGAGCACCTCGCCGCCGACGGCTACGACCCGCTGCTCGCCGGCACCATCGCCGAGGCCGAGCTGCTGCTGGAGCACGCCGCGCCGGCCCTGATCCTGAGCGACGTCGTGCTGCCCGACGGCACCGGCCTCGACCTGATCGCCCGCGTGCGGGCGGCCGACCGCGTCGTCTCGCAGGTCGATCCGGCCACGCCGGCGATCCTGCTCAGCGGCCGCGACGGCGAGCTCGACCGGATCCGCGGCTTCGAGCGCGGCTGCGACGACTACCTGGTCAAGCCGTTCAGCTACCCGGAGCTGCGGTGGCGGATCGCCACCCTGCTGTCGCGCTCGCGGCGACGACCGGCGGCCGGGCGGGTGCGGGTCGGCGCGCTCGTGCTCGACCCGGCCGCGCGGACGGTGCACGTCCGCGGCCGGCCGGTCGACCTGACGCAGAAGGAGTACGCGCTGCTGCTGGCGCTGGTGGCCGAGCCGACCCGGGTCCACACGAGTATACACTAGGGCTCGCATCATGACCAAGCGTGCTCTCGCCTATATCCGAGTATCCGTCGTCGGCGACCGGATCGCCAAGGGACGGTTCGAGTCGCCGCAGCTCCAGCGGGACGCGGTCGACGCCTGGGCCGCCAGCAACGGCGTGACCATCGTCGATGAGATCCGGGACCTCAACCGGTCGGGCGGAACGCTGACCCGGCCAGGGTTGACCGAAGCGCTCGAGCGGGTCAAGACCGGGGAAGTCGAGGGCATCGTCGTCGCTCGCTCGGATCGCGCGTCGCGGATGACGCTGCATGGCCTCCAGCTCATCGACGAGCTTGATCGGCAGGGAGCGTGGATCGCGGCCGCGGACGGCTCGATCGACACGACCGACCGTGTTCGGCGGATGGCGACGACCATGTCGCTGGCGATGGCCGAGAGCGAGCTGCGCCGGTACCGAGAGCAGTCGGCGGTCATCCACGAGCGGGCGGTGATGGAAAAGGGCAGGCACATGGGCCCGGCGCCGTTCGGCTACCGGCGCGACGACGACATGCTGCTCGTGGTCCATGAGCCGGAGGCCGAGGTCGTACGGGCGCTGTACCGGGGCCGAGCGGCACGCCGCGGGTGGGTCTCCATGGCACGGGAGTTCGCAGAGTCCGGCGTCCGACGCGAGAACGGCCGGGTCCTGACCGCGAAGAACCTGCGGCGCATGGTCCAGAACCGCGTGTACCTCGGCGAGGCGAAGCACGGTCGGCACGTTCGCCCCGGATCGCATCCGGCGATCGTCACCGAGCCCGAGTGGCGTGCCGCGCAGACCGTCCGCCCGGTCCGAAGCGACGGGCTGACGCGCGTCCACCCCGAGTCGGTCGTTCGCGGGTTGTTGCGCTGCTCGGGATGCCGGACGGTGATGAAGCGCCTGCCGGGTCACATCCCGACGTCGTCGCGCTGGCGGTGCCGGGCGATCTCCCCGGACCGGAGTGCGTCCCACGAGTGCGAGCGGCCAGCAATGCTGATGACCAAGGAGACGCCCCTAGTGGAGGCGATGGTGATCGAGCACGTGCTGGCGTTGGGCGACCAGGCGATCGCCGGCGCCGCGGACGACGATCGCGTCAAGGATCTGGAGGCGCGAATCGTCGAACTTGACGCCACCCTCGACGAGCTGTCCAGCCTGGATCTCCGGCGACAGCTCGGCGCGGAGCGGTGGGGCAGGATGATCGCGGAGGCCCGGGCAGAGCGTGACGATCTGCATCGGGAGGCCGCGACGGCGCGGGTCACAGCGAACCGGACCGCCTCGGCGCCCGCGATCGGGCTTCGAGCGGTCTGGGACGAACTCGATCTCGCGGCGCGCCAGGATGCGCTACGCAGCCTCCTGACCTGCGTTTTCATCGACGCTGGGGACGCCCCGCTGGAGGAGCGGGTCCACTTCGTTCCCGTCTGGGAGGAAGTCGACCTGCCCCGCGTCGGGACGTCCGCCTTCGTCTACCGGCCCTGGCCGGACTGACGGGACCCACCGGCCACCGAACTGCTTCTCCGCCTCGCGGGCCACGAGGCGCGCGACGTTCATCAACGCCCGCTGCCGCAGACGTTCGGCTTCGGGGCTCAGGGGGGTCATGCCGCCTGCCCCTGGGTGTACTCGGGGTAGGGGACGCCGTTGGTGGACTTGTCCAGGAACCGTGCGTACTCGCCCTGGAAGTTGACGTGGGCGGTGCCGAGGCGGCCGGAGCGGTTCTTGGCGACGATCAGCTCCGCCTCGCCGGGGCGCTCCGTGGCGTTGTACATCTCGGGCCGGTAGACGAGGATCACCACGTTGCTGTCCTGCTCGACGTCGCCGGACTCGCGCAGGTCGGAGAGGACCGGGCGCTTCTCCATCCGTCGCTCGGCCTCGCGGTTCAGCTGCGAGACAGCGACGATCGGACAGTCGAGCTGGCCGGCCAGCAGCTTGAGCCGACGGGAGATGCTGCCGATCTGCTGGTGTCGCGGGGCGTCACCGACGGCCTTCAGGAGGCCGATGTAGTCGACCGTGAGCAGGCCGAGCGGTGAGCGTCGGTGGTGACTGCGGGCGATCCGGACGACATCGTCGATCGTCAGTACCTGGGACCGGTTGACGACGATCCTGCCGGCCGACGGGTGGTCGAAGACGTTCATCACCGCCTCCCAGTTGATCGTGCTGTGGCGGCGCAGATCCTTCCCGTCGAGAGCGGATGCCGAGGTGGTCGACCCGCTCGCGGCGTGGCGGATCACCAGCTCGCGCGTCGTCATCTCCAGTGAGATGTGGAGGACCGTGCGGTCGGTCGCTCGGGCGACGCTGCCGGCGAGCATCAGGCCCACGATCGACTTGCCCATGCTGGGACGGCCGGCGACGGTCACGAGCCAGCCCGGTTCGAGGCCGCCGATCAGGTCGTCCAGGGCGCGGATGCCGGTCGGGTAGCGCGTGCGCTGGGTCGGGTCCTCCAGGCCGGGCAGTTCCTCGTGGAAGGCATCGTGGAGGGAGACCGTCTCGCGGGCCGCTCCGGACGATTCGATCTGAGCGACCCTGCGATCGAACGCGTCCACCGTCGCGTCCACCGGCGCGTGGGGCTGCTCGAGCGCCCTAAGCGCTTCGCGGTGCGCACTGCTGAGGCCGCGGCGCCGGGCCATGTCGACAAGCGCCGTGGCGTGCTCGACGTTGGCTGCTGCCGGCGCGCTCGCGATGTCCCGGATGCCAGCCATCACCTCGGCGCTGGAGAGCCCGCCGACGATCAGGTCAGGCTTGCTGACCAGTGCGTGGTGCAGGAGCGCGACGTCGGAGTCACCGATGCCGTGCTCCACCCGGTCGACGAGAAGGCGCCACACGCTTCGGTGCAGGTCGCTGGTGAAGACGGACTCGCTCAGGCCGTGGTCGCTGCGGAGCACGTCGATCCAGCCGTCCACGCCCATCGCGGCGGCGAGGACAAGGCGCTCGATCGGCAGGTTGATCTGGACCGCGGTCACGCGGACCCCCGCTCGCTCTGGGCCCACGCGCCGAGGAACCGGCAGCTCGCCGCCTCGCGATCCAGGCGGCTCAGCGCCGCCTTCGCGGACGCGATCCGGCCGGTGGCGATGTCGCGGGCGCGCCGCAGATCCGCGCACTCCGCCTTCACCCGGGCTTCGCGCTCCAGCGCGCTGCGGCCCTCGATCGTCGACCACGCCTTGGCCTGGCCGACGCGGTAGTCCCGCTCCCGATCGGCCCACTCCACGTGGGCCGCGGTCAGCTCGGCCTCGGCCTTGCGCATCTCCAGCGTGATGTGGTTCAAGAACCGTGCCGCGGCTTCGTAGGTCAGCGGGGAGCGCGGGTCGTGCTGCTGCGCGGTCATCGGCGGCTGCCTTCGATCGCGGCCTCGATCGCGTCCCACGCGGCCTCCACCTCGACACGGGTCCGCGGCCGATCGGTCGGGGCCGGCGGACCGGGCAGCGGCGGCAGCGGCAGCGGCGGCGGCGGCGACGTCTTGGCCAGCCGCACCGCCTGCCGGCCGAGGCGGTCGTACGCCTCCCACTGCGGGCCACGGCCACGGCCCGCGGGTGCGTCGGCCCGCGCCTCTGGCGGGGCGGCCGCGGCGAAGTCGGCGGGGGAGACCTTGAACGCCATCACGCGCCACCTCCCGGCAGCGCCCGGAGCGCCACCGGCACCGGCAGAAGCCCACGGTCGGCCGACTTCGCGTGCTGCTCGTAGCTCTCGGCCAACGCCTGCTCGACGCGGCTCCCAAACCGCGGGCAGTCGATCTCCGACTGCATGATCCGCGTCAGCCCATACGACCGTGCCCAGGCCGCGACCTCCGGCGCCTCCGCCTCAAGGAACGCCAACTGCTGCTCCTGCCGCGATGGCCACGACGGGTCACCCGGGATCGACGTCGACCGCCGCAACAGCACCAGCGCCTCACCCCATGGCAGCGGGGCCCGGCGACCGGCCGAAAGGACGGCCGCGGCAACCTGTCCCGGAAGCGGCGGGCGCTCGTCACCCCGCCGAGAGCAGGCGACGACGAAGTCACGGGCCGGCTCGAACTCCACGTCGACCATGGCGGCAGACTGCAACGCCACCTCGTTCGCGGAGAGCGGCTTCGTCCATGGCCAGAGCACGTGGATCAGCGCCGCGATCTGTCCCCACTGCGACGGGCTCACAGCTCCTCCGCCTCCCCATCCACGACCCCGCCGCCCGGATCGCTATGCCCGGCTGCACGCTCGCGAGCTTCCAGCTCGGCGACGACGTCGAGCATCGAGTGGTCGCGGCGTCCACCGCGGTGCCTCTGCGACCCGTGGTTGGGCTCGGTGACGCCGAGACGTGGCGGTCCGCCGGGGCGGTTCGCCACGAACTTGAAGACCGACGCCGGCCGGTCGCCGGCGCGGCACGTGCCGTTCTCGCGGGCCTCCAGCATCGCCCGGCCGAACGCCCACCAGTCGACATCGGCCGGCAGCCGCGCCGAGCGGACCGCGTGCTCGATCGGCGCCGCCTGGGCGTCTTGCGCGAACGCGTCGAAGCCGGCGTGGTCCAGCGCCTCGCGGACCTTCGCCCAGACCGCCGCGTCGATCCCCGGCGGCGTCCACGAACCCGACGAGGTCGGTGCTGGATCGCTCGCTTCGCGCGCGCCCTCCACCACCACCTCGTTCTCTTGGCTGTTCTTATGGCTGTTCTTGCGCGGCAGCCCGTTGCCGGGGGCCCCGGAAGTGGGCTGCCGGGGCCCCCGGCAGCCCGTTGCCGGGGGGTGCGGCGATTCCGGTACCCCACCCGGGTACCCCCCGGCAGGATCTTCCGGGGGGTACCCGACGGGCTGGCCGTCGGGCCATTCGGTCACGTCGGGGGCGAGCAGCAGGTACTCGTCGCTGCGGCGCCCGCGATCGATCCGGTACTGCGGCCGGCGGGCGATGAGGCCCTGACGCTCCAGCTCCGCCAGGTGACCGCGAACCGATCGCTCGCTCGCCTCGACGCCCTTGGCGATCTTCGCCTGCTTCGCCTCGCAGCGGCCCGTCTCAGCGTCCGCCGACATCGCCAGGTACGACAGGACGGCCTTGCGCGTGGGGTGGCCGGTGCGGGTCTCGAAGGCCCAGCGCTGAAAGCGCCACGGGCTACTGTCGGCCATCAGGCCCGCCCGTCCGGGTTGGGCGAGATCCCGATCCGACGGGCGACGACCTCGGTCACGCGGGGCTCGTCGAACAGCATCAGCCAGTCGCCGGCCGCGTTGCCGACGAACTCGTCCGCGAAGGCGTCGAACCTGACCGGCGCCACCAGGCCCGCCTGGGCCAGCTCGTCCACGGCGGCGTCGAGCTGCCCGTGCGTCATGCCGAACTCCCCGCCCGCCGGGCGGCGGACCACCGGCGGCCCAGAGTCCATCGCCATCCGCAGCAGCAGATAGCGGGCGGCCAGCGACAGCTCCCCCGCCCGACCGTCAACAGCCGTCGCGGCCATGGTCACGTGCTTGATGCTCATGCTCGAACTCCGGTCCTCAGGAGGTTGGCCGCGGCGTCGATCCGCGCCAGCGCGGGCTCGATCGCCGTCTCGATGTCTCGGTCGCCCCGAAGGGCGATGTCCTGGGTCAGTACCCGGCGGGCGCCCTGGAGGGCCACGTACGCGTCGTACGCGGCGTCGTCGGTGCCGGCTGGGCCGGGCATCTGGGCGCGCTCCTCCAGCGCCTGGAGGATCGCCACGTCGCTGCGGATCAAGCGGGGGATGTCGGGGACGGAGCCCAGCTCGATGGCGAGCGCTCGGGGGACCAAGCCCGCGAGGTTCTGCGGCGCCTCCGTACTCTCGACCAGGCCCGCGATCCGGCCCGTGACGGCCGACGCCACGCGCCGGCCGTGCTGGTTGACGAGGTCCACCAGGACGGCATCGCCGCCGTCCTGCGTCGGGTCGACGAGGAGGCCGCAGGCCACGAGCGGCCGAAGCCGGCCCAGCAAATAGTTGACCTCGCTCATCCGTCGGACCGTTCAGTCGGAACGGCGAGGGTCGTCAGGTTGCCGACGAAGGCGCAGAGGATGGGCTGGTAGGGATCGCTCGGGTCGAGCTGCCGGACCAGGTGTTGGGCGTGGTCGACCAGGAGCCAGATCGCCTTCTCGCCCGTCAGGGGAGCGAGGGCCACCGTCTCGGCAGGGGGGTCGGTGGCGGTGATGTCGGTGGTGGTCGTCATCGGGTCGCTCCATTCACCCGGGCCGCGGTGGCGTCGTCGTACATCCCGCGGGCGAACCCGATCAGGAAGTCGCGGTAGGACTCGTTGGCCGGCATCCGCTCGGCCAGATCGAGGGCCGTCGTCGCCAGGCACTTCTGGGCCTCGGCGACCGTGACCGGCCTCGTAGTTGCGGACCCGCCGGCCCGTTCGGTAGCGTTCCTCATCAGACGTCTCTCAACTCGTCTATTTCCGAGGCCCGGCGGTTGCACCCGCCGGGCCTCGCTTCGTTCTCAGGCGCCCGACTGCCCGTCGGTGCCGGCCTCCAAGTCCCGGTTGATCAAGTGCCGGACGTGTCCGGCCATCGACCGGTCGCCGGCTGCGGCACGCGACCGCAGGCGGTCGATCTGCCCGCGCTGCATCGGGATGCTCAGGACGTAGGGGCGCTCGGTGCTGGTGCTGGCTACTGATGCCATGGGGGCACAGTAGCCATAAGTGCCCTCTCCTGCAAGTCTAATTGCAACTTACGCCCACATCGTCGGGCCTGTGGGTGCCTCAGAATGCCTCAAAATGCCTCAAAATGCCCAGGAATGACTCAGAATGCTTCAGAATGCCCAGGAATGACCGCAAATGACTGCAAATGACTGCAAATGACTGCAAATGACGTAGGATGCGTGCCAGACACCTGGGAAATGGCGGTGTTCGACCGCGAGCCCGGGGGCTCGATCTAGTCGAGTCCCGATCGGAGAGGCCAGAGAATGAGCGACGACGAGCAGGATGCGGAGACGGTCGGCGACCGGATCGCCGCGGCGCGGAGCCGCAGGGGCTGGTCGCAAGCCGAGTTGGCGGAGAGGGTTGGCGTCGACAAGGGCCAGGTCTCCCGGTGGGAGAGGGGCGCAACGAGACCTCGAGCCGGCACACTGCGACGGGCTGCGGAAGCGCTTCAGTGCGACTACGGATGGCTTGAGAGCGGGCGTGGACAGGCCGCCCCCGGACCCCCCGGCACGTCGCGTAGCACGCCATCGAAGGGATTCGACGAGATGCTGAGGGGCATCGTTTTCGAGGCGGCAGCCGCAGTCGAGCGGTCGCGGTCGGAGGAGCTTTCCTCCGCCGCAGCCATGACAACGGTCATCGAGCTTTCGGGCCAGTTTAGGTCCGTCTACGACCTCGTCAATGGAATGAGTGCGAAGCCCGAGAAGTGGCCGCCGGAGGATCTTACGGGCGAGGTACTTCGCATCCGGATCGGGGAAGCGGTGCCGGTGTTCTGGAGGCTTCTCGCACTCAAGCTGGCCGACCCGGATATGCAGGTCGACGATGATCGGATGCGTGTTCTCCCTGCCGACCCGGAGTTCGAGCGTCGCCTGGGAACTTGGGTGCGCGCTCTGGCGGAGTCGGTGGAAGCCGAGGGCGGCGACGTTCGGGAGCCTGGCGGCTGGGCCCTTGGGCTTGACAAGTTGGGCCGAGCTGAAGACGCCGGATAGTCTCCCGCTTATGGGACACGGACGTTCATGGCTCGGGATCTCTGTGGCGGCCGCGGTCGCCCTGGCGGGTTGTGGCGGGGGCGCCGAGGCCGAGGAGAAGCCGAGCGCGAGCGGAACATCGGCGCGCGCTACCACGACCGAAAGCAACTCCGAGCGCACCGATCTACTCACCCGCATGGGCGGTGACCCCAACAAGTCCGGCGTGGCGTCCCTGCCCACCGAACTCCAGCCGGGAATCCGCCAGGTCGCAGGCAACATCCGGCGTCTGATCATCGCGACCGACGGGGTCGCGCCCGGCGGGTCAGAGGACGATGTCTCCTGCGCCACATGGCTTGGCGCCAGTGACGACTTGATCCTGCCCACCATGCGCGGCCTGTCGGCGGGTATCCGGGACATGGCGCCCGGTGCGACCCCGCGACGCCTCTACACCAAGGTGAGCGAGGCATGTGCCCTCGATCGCCGGGGCTCGGCAATGGACCTCGTCGCGGACACCGTCATCGACGAGTTGGCCTCTGGCAGGTAGCGCCTGCGGGGCGGGCCTTGGTCCTGCGGTTTCGCGCAACGCCTGCGGCTTCGCGTAGCTCCTGCTCACGAACACGAGCCCTCGGCGGTTCCGCAACGCTTTGGCTCCCCGGAGCCGAAGCGCTCGCCGGTCGGCCTGGCGCGGTCGTTCCATGCGCCTGTCCCCGCTCACAGACTCGGACCTTCGGCGGGTCGGCACGTCCCAAACGGCTCCCGGGAGCCGTTTGGGACGGCAGGTTGGCCGTGCGGCGCGCCTCTACTTCGGGCTTGTAGATCTCTTCCAGCGCCAGGCCGAGCGAGGCGACGGATCAGGCGTAGTGGCGGACCTGGCGGATCACCTCCCGCCGGAGGTCGTCCGGGGCGATCTCCGGCGTCCGCTGGTGGATCATCGCCAGGACGTTCTCCCAGAGCTGGGCGTCGTCCTCGAACGCCGCCTCGACGTCGGGCGGCAGGTCGTCCAGCGTCCGCGGGACGCCGAAGATCGGGTGTCGGTACTGCGGGTAGTTGCTCACCCCGAGGAGAAGAACAGACGGGCCCGAAAACGCTCGCCGGGGGGGCGAAAATGTCCGCATGACAGCCCTCGCCCGGGAGATCGTGGACGCGATCGCCAACGATCCGGAAGCTCTGCGCCGGCTCCGGCAGCTTGTGGCCCCGCCGTCACCCGAAGCGTCCGACCTGATGACGGCGAAGGAAGCGGCGGAGTACATGCGCTGCTCGCCCGGGCGTGTCTACACCCTCCGCTACCAAGGAGATCTGCGTCCGGTCCGCGACGGGCGCAAGGTGCTCTTCCGGCGGTCGGAGATCGACCGGTACCTCGGGTCCGCTCAGTCGTAGGCGGCGGGCTCCATCCGGCTCGCGACCCATCGACGTAGCTCCTCTACCGGCCAGTGCTGGCGGCGGCGGAAGATCACAGGCCGGATCTCGGGAGCGACCTCGGCACGGAACAGGTCGCGGCTGATCCCTAGCGCACCGGCGGCCTCGGTCGTGTTGAGAAGTAGGCGGCCGGCCAACGAGACGCTTGGAGAGTTCATGCCGGCAATGGTCGGCGACGTCCCCGAGGGAATGCTTGGCACCCCGGCCCCGCGCTCAACCGAGAATGCCCCTAGAACGACGTAGCCCCGCCAGCTGGGCGGGGCTCTCAGCGCGATTTCGCGGTCCGTTTGAGGGGAGTGACGTTCGAGCCCGCCGCACCCGTCTGCGCGGCTATGAGCCGGCTCTCCGTCAGGGCGTAGACCCTCACCATGACCATCAAGAGTGTGAGGAGCGCGTGAATGCCCACGGCGATCCCGACGCTCGCTGAGATCCGGTTCGCGAGGCCGGTTGTCACGGATGCAGCGACGAAGACGACCGAGGCCAGGGACGCAGCTAGCGCTGCGTAGCCGGCGTTCGCGGAGATCTCCTTGAGGAACGTCGCGTGGCTGCTGGTCGCTGGGCCCTGCTGGGGCGAGGACTCCGCCCACGACAGGGCGCGATCCGCGATCTGCAACATCACGCCGAAGAGGAAAGCCCCGATCAGGCCGGTGACGGTCAGCAGGCCTGCGGCGGCCGTCGAGGACATCTCGATACCGAGCCCCAGGGACAGGGCGAAAGCCCCAGCAGCGGTTCCGTAGAACAGCACGAAGTCTTGCCAGCGCCTCTCCCCAGTTCGCGCGTCGACCAGGGTTCGGAGGTGGGCACGAACTAGGGTTTTGGGGTTGGCCTTCATCCGTCGTTACCCGTCTGCGAATTCTCTCACGTCAGGTCGTCGAGAACCTGAGAGAGCGCCCCGAAGAGACTATCCTTGGTCGGCTCGCCTTGGTCCAGCTTCAGGTTCTCAAGGTCGCGGGTGATCGGGTGGCCCGAGTCGGGAGACTCGATGTTGAAGCTCCGTCGACCCTCGGCGAGTTCAACCTCCACCTTCGCTGATTCGAACTCGATCCCGGCGAACTTGAGGATGCGCTTCTTTGCCGCGTCCGCCTTCTGGCTGTCGCCGGAGAAGAACTTGCGCAGGAGATCTCCGCTCAGATGGCTCTCGCCCTTGAGCTTGACCTCGATCTTCCCGATATCCGTCGAATGGACCCAGTTCTCCGTTTCGGCGACCGCGCGGTCAGACGGCTTCTCGAGCCGGGAGAGCACGATCGAGCCGATCTTCCCCTGGCGGGCGGCCTCGATGACCGCCTGCTCGTTGACCACCGGCTCAACTTTCAGCGTCAGATCGGAGAACTGGAGGTTGAACCTCTTGATCAGCTCGGCCTGCGTCAGGCCCTTTGTACTGCGGCCGTTGTTGACGTGCACGGCCCAGAATCCACGTGTCTGACTTCGATTCAGCCGGAAGACGCTGCCGCAAAGGACGTGGGCCGTATCGGTCGGGTTCTGGCGGGCCTTGTGACTTCCGTCAGACGCGACGATGTCCGCCGCAAGGCCGGACATGCCGTGCGAGAAGATCGAGCAGACCTCGTCGCCGTCGATTGTTGTCGACTCACAGGAAATCGACCGATTACCTTCTTGGTTCTCGGCCTCGAAGGTTCCGTCCAGGTACCCGTTTAGGACGTCGCCGAGCCAGATGCCGTTCCCGCCGAGGTCTCCGAGCCGCTCCAGGGGCGGATCATGCTTCCTTGCTGGGCGGACATAGATCTCGTAAACCGCTGCTCGGTGGGACACGCCTCGGAACTTCCGTGATCGGGGCCAGTACGCCGGGCAGGCTACCGGCACCAGGCACCGCACGTACAGCCCCGTGTGTGATGGCGGCGACTGGCCCTCAGCTTCGTCCGGCCCACACGGCCCGCAGCAGCACGGTCAGCCGATGAGTCGTCGCATGTCCGCGCTGCGTGCGGCGGCCCGGACGTCGTCAGAACTGCCGGTCAACCGGGCCCGGTCCCGCCGGCCGGCGGGACGTTGTCCGCCAGCTCGGCCGTCGCGCTGAACCGCGGGGCGCGCAGCGAGACGGCGCCGACGGCGAGGCCGACGATCGCGGCGGCGACCTCCGGGGGCAGGTCGAGGCCGAGGACGCTGGCGAGCCAGACCAGGACGGTCACGGCGGCGGCGGCGAGGCCGGCGGGGTGGTTGGTGGTGGCCGTCTGGGCGGCAGATCGGACGGGGGTCATCGGGTCTCCTGGTCGGGGAGGGCGGCGCGCTCGCGGGTGCAGCGAGCGCCGTGGATGCGGCGGCGGTTCGTCGGCGTGCAGTAGTCGCAGCAGGGGCGCCTGCCCCGCCGGCGGCGACGGCGGGCGCGCTTAGAGCCGGTCACGTCAGGCCGCCTTGCGGTAGTCGCCGATGAAGTCGCCGGGACAGGACGTCGACATCCAGTCGGAGTGGACCGAGCCGCGCAGCGAGGAGAGGCGCTTCGGTGCCCGGCCGCGGGCGGGCATCGCGGTGGTGTGGGCGTTGTCGAGCAGCCAGCGCAGCGCGGCGCGCTGCGGGGCGGTCATGCGCTGGCCGGGATGGCCGTGGACCATGATCCCCGCGTTGCCGGTGTTGTTCGCGGCGACGTGGGCGCCCTTCCACGCGACCGGGCGCAGAACGATGATCGTGCCGGCGCTGGTGATGTTGTAGTGGTAGCCGATCGCGCCCCAGCCCTGGGCGCGGTGCTGGGCGTTGTACTGGCGGTCCAGCTCGAGCGCGTGCGCGTCGCTGGTGTCGCGCGGCCCGGCGGTGTAGTGGCCGGTCCAGCGGTAGAGGCTGCCGATCGACCCGAAGCGGTTCTCCATCGGGGCCTGGAGGAGGACGATCTTCGGCCGGCGGCCGCGATGCTTCGCGGCGGCCTTCGCGCGGGCGGTGCGGGTCTTGCCGCGGGCGCGCTCGACGGCGGTGCGGCGGTCGGGGTCCAGCAGCACGGCCTGGGTGTAGCCCCAGCGCTTCTCGGCGCCCCAGACTCCGAGCAGGTAGGCGGCACGAGCGGCGGCGGTCTTGGCCTCACGGTTCCACGGGCCGTCGAGGCTGTCGAGGCGGGCCGCCGGGTCGCGGCCTTCCAGGCGAGTGTTGGTGGCGGCCTTCAGCTTGTGGACGGCGGGGCCGGTGTCGCCGAGGTGGATGGTCATCGGTGCTCCAGGGTCGGGCGGGTCGGTGCGGCGTCGGGGAACCGTTGGGAGAGGTCGCGGCCTCGGGGGTAGAGCCGCGGGCAGTCGGGGACGACCACGGCGCGGACGGGCGGGTCGAGCCGGCGGGCGATGTCGTTGACGGTGCGGGCGAGGCCGGCGGTCTGTTCGCACCGCTGGTAGGAGCGGGCGGCGTCCAGGTCGCTGGAGCGGTCAGCGGCGCGTTCGGACCGGATGCCGATGACGATCGTGGTGGCGGCGATCACGATCAGCGGCAGCAGCTCCAGGACGCGGTGGCGGTCCAGCAGGCGCAGTACGCATTCGCAGACGCTCATCGCCTTGTCGTGGGCGCGGTCAACCATCAGGGCTGTCCTTCCGGGAGCGGTGTCCGAGGAACTGGAGGCCGACGGCGGCGGCGCCGAGGATGGCTGAGGTGTCGAACGTGAGCGTGCCGCGGATCGCGCCGGAGACGATCACGCCGCAGATCAGCCACGGCAGGACGCCGCGCAACGCGATCTGTTGCGAGACGTCGACACAGACGAGGGTGCGAGTGGGCATTCATCGGGCCTGCGGGGCTAGGGGCGGGACGTGTACTGGACTTCGTGGCGGGCCCGGAACGGGGCGGTCACGAGCAGTTCCACTTGGACCTGGCCGCCGTCGGGGGTGTAGATGACGGTCTCGACGTCGCCGTCGGCGTTGATCGTCGGCGGGGCGACCTCGACGGTGGCGGAGGCCCGGTCGATGATCCGGGCGGTCACGTCGTAGAGGGTGGGGGTGACGTGCTCGCCGTCGTAGCCGTGGATCGGGAACTGAACCCGGACGTCGGTCTTGGTGAAGACGGTGGTGCGCATCTAGGCGACCTCGCTGGTCACGGTGGGGTGGTCCATGCCGGCGGCGACACGGATCGGGTCGAGCCGGGCTGTGACGCGGTAGCTGGACAGCACCGCGGCGACGATCACCGAGGCCGGTGCGGGCGCCTTGACCGTCAGGGCCGCCGACGCGGAGAGCTGGCAGCCGACCCACGAGACGAGAGTCGGGGTCGTGGCCAGTCGTGCTGTGGCCTGAACCTCTGTGCCGACCTGGATGGCTGGCGTCTCGGCCGCCGTCAGGGCGGCTCGGGCGCCGAGGGCGGACGCGAGGTTGGCCACCAACGTGACGTTGTCCGCCAGCGATCCCCGGGCACCGATCGCGACCGCGGCAGCGATCGTGCGCTCCTCGCGGGCGACGACGGCCGCGGCGGCCACAAGGGTGATCGGTCCGGGGTAGACGACTTCGGGGGTCGCGGCGGACAGCGACGCTTCGGCAAGCAGCCCGGCGGACTGCCAGGTCGTCAGCGCCGGTCCGGCGTCGAGGGCAGCGGCGGCCGTGAGGTCGACCGCCTGCTGAAGGCCGAGCGTCGGGGCGGCAGACAGCGTGCCCGACGCGGCGATGGTCGACGATCGGTCGACGGTCAGCCTGGGTGTCGCGGTGAGGCGTACAGCGACGTCGAGGCGTGCGGACGGGTTCGCGCGGTGGCCGGCGGTCGCATTGAGCGTCGTGGCAGCGCCGAGCGTGGCCGAGCGCGCGATCGTCGGCCGCGCTGACGCGGCGAGCGACGCTGCTGCGGTGAGGGTTGCGTGGACCTGGGCGGCGCGACGGGCCGGGGAGGCCAGGGTCGCGGTCGCGGCCAGGGTGGCCGAGGCGTCCTGGTAGGACGGGTCCGGTGCGATGACCTGGACGTTGTAGATCTTGGCCTGGCGCTGGACCTGGACCGAGGTCTTGTTCTGGGTGACCGAGAAGCGGATCTCCAGCGCTGATCCCGTCCCGAACCCGCCGGCCGAGCGGATCGTCTGGACGTGGGTCGCGGTCAGCGGGTAGTTGATCGTGAAGTCCGCCGCCCCGCCGCCGGCGGGGTAGTTGGCGTCGGCGGCGCCGGAGGCGGTGATCTGAGTGCCGTTGGCCCAGAGCGTCCAGGCGATGTAGGTCTGCGCCGCGGTGCCCGACCCGGTCGTGCGCCCGACGGGGACGCTGACCGAGAACCCGGTGTCGACTCCCGGGTCGTCGACCCGGGAGAGCGGGAAGGTGAACCCCTGGACCTGCGCGCCGTTGGCCGAGCTGAACCCGGTCTGGACCCAGGTCGCCGTTGAGGGAGTCGTGTCGTCGACGAGGGTCCAGCGCTGGCCGGCGCCGGGGTCGGTCGGCTGGCCGGTGATCGCGGCGTGGAACCCGCTGTCGGCGACCGGGACGCCGTACTGCGTCATCGCCGACGCCCGGGGCTAGCCGATGCCGGCGGCGATCTCGCCGACGGCGTAGCGGACCTGCACGGGCGGGTCGACGGAGAACTGGGTGAACAGCGCCGGGTCCGAGCGCCAGACGATCGTGCCGGAGCGCTTGATCGCAACGCCCTTGATCGTGCCCCAGCTCGCGGTCGCCGTGGGGAAGACGACCTCGGCGGAGTTCTTCTTCGTCGTGTCGTTGCCGACGGTCGCGGCGGCGGCGAGCATGATGGTCTGGGCGGCGTAGCTGCCGCCGGTGACCTCCACGCCGCCTGTGCCGTCAGGGGCCACGGCGGTGGTGTAGAGGTGCAGCGTCAGGCTGCCCGTGAGGCTCGCGTCGAGGAGCGCGCGCTCTTCGGCGTCGATGATGCAGTTGGCCATGGGTGGTCCTCCCGAATCGGGGCGGTTGGGTGTGGCTGGTGGCGGGGGCTAGATAACGCCGACGAGGGACGAGCCGAACCGCTGGACGATGGCGTCGAGGCGCGGGGCGGTGTTGTCCAGGGTGAGCTGGATCGTCCTGGTGGCGTGGTCGTACGAGGTCTCGATGATGGTGCGCGGAGGGTCGTCGGGACGGTCGAGGACTTCGAGGCGGTCGCCCGCCCGGATCGCCCACGGCGGGTGCTCGTTGCCGTTGTCGTCGGTGACCATGCCGGTCGCGGTGGCGGTGCCGGTGCGGCTGGCGCGGGACTGGTCGATCAGCCACGCGCGGCCGATCGCGGCTGCGGCAGCGGTCGACGTGGGGTCGGAGAGCTGGAAGTCCTTGATCCGTGGCGTGTTGTTGGCGACGGCCGGGTTTCCGGGGTTGGTGTCGGCCAGGCTGGGGTCGGTGAACTCGACGGCGGTGCCGGGCGGTCCGACGGTGTGGCGCAGGCCGTCCAGTCCGGTGAACGAGACGACGACCCCGGTGTAGATGTTGGTGCTCTTGTCGCCCTCGGGCGAGAGGTGGAACCGCTCGCCGATCCGCATCCGCCACGTCGTCGCTCGGGCGCCGACCGGGTGGAAGTGGAACGTGCGGTCCTCCCAGACGGCGTACTCCCACTGGTGGTAGCCGTTGACGGCGTTGACGATGTCGGCGCCGTTGGAGGGCTGGTCGAAGACCAGGTGCGGGATCGGGAAGTCGGTCGGCCGGATCGTGCCGGCGGCGCCGGTGGTGAACCGCAGTCCGGGCGCGGCCTGCGGGAGTGCCCAGGCGAGGATGTCGCTGGCGAGGTAGCCGGTGATCGGGGACCCGTCTGGGTAGAGGCCGGCGCCGGTGCGTTCGGGAAGGCCGTGCGGTCCGTGGACGGCCAGGTTGTAGACGTAGAAGCCGTACTCGCCGCTGTCGTTGGACCCTGCGGGGGCCGTGGGGTAGTAGGACGCGAACTCCCAGTACCGCCGCGGCTTGGTGCCGACGAGCGACGTGGACGTCCCGTTGGCCAGCGTGTTGAGGTCGGTCCGGATGTCGTAGCCGGACGACAGGATCGCGGTGTCGCCGGCGGCGGCGTAGAAGACGAACGGGTCGCCGACGGCGACCGCGGCGTTCAGGCGCGCCAGCTTGAACGTGACCTTCGCGGCCGACATGCCGGGGCCGGCGTCGTAAGCGACCATCACGTAGCAGCGGCCGGCGTTGGTCGTCCACGGGTAGCCGGGACACGTGACTGCCAGCATCGGGCCCAGGGAGGCGTGCCAGCCGGTCTGGCCGTCAAGGGCCTTGTAGGAGGCCATGACCGCCTGGCGGCGCTCGATCGCCGGCTGCGTCCACCGCTCGAGGGTGCGATCGACGATGGTGCCGGTGAACGACTTGGAGTCGTCGAGGATCGCGCAGTGGCCAATCGCCTGCGGGGCGGCGGCGCCGCCGCCTTCCGAGGTGCGGGCCATCGAGTCCAGACGCCCCTGCCACGCGACGGTGCGGCCCGGACCGACGGTGCCGGGGCCGGTCAGGGTGATCTCGTCGAAGGGGCCCTCTCGGTCCTTGCGGGAGAGCTTGCGCACCAGGCGCCCGCCGGCGGACTTGAAGCCGCCGGGCATAGAGGTGGTGAGGGTGAGCCCGCCGGGGACCATCCCCTCGTCGATCTCGTCGCGGCTCCAGCGGGTCGACGAGCCGTCGGGGTGGACGATCGAGGCCTGGAGGCGTGTCGGGTCGCCGCTCATGCTGTGGCTCCCGCGACAACGACGCCGCCGAACTGGCGAGCCGCCCAGGAGATGACGGTCGTAGCCACCGCGTCAGCGAGCGCATCGTCAGGGCGCGGTGGGACGGTGCTGTTCGGCCAGCGCCTCGTGATCGTGAGGTCGTCGCCGTCTGCGATCGCCTGATGCTCGGCGACGAGGAGGCCCGAGACCTCGTCGGGGACCGGGCCGGGGATGCGCAAGACCACCTCGGCGCTGCCGTCCGCGCTGATCGCGAACCGGTCGACGGAGTGGTCGATCACGCGTCGCCGTCCGGGACCTGGAGGTACCGCGGCGTCGCGAACACCTTGCCCGTGAACAGGTCGTCCGGCGAGGAGTCCAGGAGCGTGCGCATGTCGTCGCGGCTGGTGCCCATCACCACCCGCGCGAGGCGGCCATCTCGGCCCGATGGCGGAAGCGTCGGCCAGTCAGCGGCGGCGATCAGGTCCTTGGTCCCGCTCGTCGCTCCCTGCCGGTAGGCCCTTCCGGTCGCCACGCTCGCGGTGCGTGAGGGGTACAGGGCGCGGTCGCCGGGCTGGACCTGCTCCACGGCGAAGTTGGAGTAGGTGCCGGCGATGTGGGTCATGCTGGCGCCGTAGGCGCCGAAGTCGACGAGGCCGGCGACGAACGTCGTGGCGGGCGGTGCGGCGATCGCGACCGCTGGGGCCGCGATGCGGCGGCCGGTAGCGTCGCTCATCTCGGCTGTCGCGATCCCGACCGTGGGGTCGTAGGAGAGCGTCATCCGGTGGGCCTGGTAGCTGACGGTGGGGCCGAGGCGGATGCTGACGATGTCGTTGGCGCCGGCCCCGATCGTTCGACGGATCGTGAGCCGCATCCCGGTCGTCTGGTCCAGCGGGCTGGGGAACTCGAGCCACGCTCCGACGACCCAGACGTTCGCCGTTGTGTTGGCCAGGTTGCGCATCTTCTTCCAGCCGTCGTCGCTGGCGAGGAAGGCGCCGTAGATCGGGCCGCCCACGGGGTTGACGGCTTCCGCGTAGCCGGCGGTCACCTGCACGCGCCTGGCGGAGGACGATCCGACGGGGATGCCGGCCATCCGCCCTGCCCCGCTGGTGGGTGTCGTTCGCGTCGCGCCGGTGGTGCCGCGGGCGAAGTCGGGATCGCCGGTGCCGGAGTGCGTGGTCCAGGACCCGCCGATGGCGGCGGCCGATCCGCCGAGAACGCCGGAGCCGGTCATGGAGTCGGCGGCGATCGTGCCGCCTATCTCTCGCGGCGCGGCGTACGCGGAGCCGGCACAGTCGGCCGGGACGAACAGCAGCAGGTCGAGGTGCGTGTCGGACCCGTAGGGCGTGACCCGCTCGATGACGCCGTCGAGGCCGTCGCTTCCGGGCGGGATCGTGACCGTGCCGAGGTCGGCCAGCTCCCACCAGTCGGTCATCGGCGCCGACTGCCACCACGGGTTCTCGGCCAGGGAGACCGCGTCGCGTCCGGCAGTCCACCGGAGCCGCAGTTGCAGGGTCGTGGTCGACGCGCACGAGACGCGGGCCAGGACGCGGTAGCTGCCCGTCAGGCCGATCGGTGCCCCGGCGGCCGTGTGGAGATAGAGGCAGGGCTGCCAGAGCCCGGCCGGCACGCCGCTCGGGACCGCGCTCATCCGCACGATCTGCGGCGAAAGCGACCCGACCTGGGTCGTGATGGTGCCCGGCGTCTGGAGTGTGGACGCGGCGACCTGCACGCCTGTGGCCTTGGACGTCGCGTCGGGTTGATCGATCGCCCAGAGCAGCGACGACTGGGCCACCGACGCGCCGGAGTACTCCAGGCGCGCGAGGGCCGGCACGTCGCCCGGGACGTCGAGGTCGGCGACGGTCAGGAACCGCTGGCCGGCGGTGCGGGTGCCGGTGCCGATCTGCCGCTCGGTTCCGCGCAGGAGCGGCCGACACGTCAGCTTCAGCTCGACGGTTGCCGCCTTCGCGGCGTAGTAGGTCAGGTCGAACGTCGGACCGGGCGTCGTGGCCGTCTCGACGTCGAACCAGAGCGGCTGCCGGCCGCTACGGGACCAGCGCACGGTGCCCTTCTCGCGCTGGAGCTTCGCCACCCGCTCGAGCAACGGGCTCAGCGCGTCGTCGAGCGCCACGTCGGTCGTGGCGACGACGGCCACGGTCAGGGACAGCTCTCGGTTCTGCCAGCCGTCCTCGTCGAGGATCGAGCCTTCGTAGGCGTCGGCGGTCACCAGTCGCCGTTCGGGCGGCGGTGCCGACCAGGTGGTGACCTGGTAGGTGCCGACGTCCGTGGACAGCGCGAGGGCGCCGGGTGTGCCGTGGTCGATCGTGAACGTCTCGATCATCAGGACCGCCACTTGACGCCGGGGATGAACGAGGTGCCGAGCCCGGCCAAGGACGTCGTCCCGACGCCGACGTTGGCGAACGCGGCCAGGGCGGCGGGCAGCGCGCTGGCCTGGGTCTGGATGGCGTGCAGCAACTTCGCTTCTTGGTCCAGCTTCTGCTTGTCCAGGTCCATCCGTGCCTGCTCGCTGTCGCGCAGCTCCTGGGTGTTGGCCTCTACGGCGTCCTGGAGCCCCTTGAGTTGGGTGGCCAGGTCGAGCTGGGCCGCGGTGTCCTTGCGGGCGATGGCCTTGTCCAGCTCCTCCCGGGTCGCAGCGCTGCGGCGACGGAGAACGTCGGCGTCGTCTGCGGGGTCCGCCGTCAACGCGGCGAGGGCGGCCTCCAGGTCATAGCCCGACAGGCGCTCGGCAGCTTGGGCTCGCGGAAGCTCCCGCGCTGCGGTCGCGCGGTCGACGAGCGCCTGGTCGCGACGCTCGTCCAGCTCGGCGAGGGCCTGGCGTGCCTCGTCGGCCTTCGCGGCGAGCGACCGCAGTGCCTCTGGCGACTTCGTCGAGCGCATCAGGCGCTTTGCGTCCTCGCGCGCCTTGACCAGCGACGCGCGGCTCTTGCCGTAGCCGGCCAGGAAGTCAGCGGCGGAGCTGGCCGTCACGCCGAGACCGCCAACGGACGATTCGTCCAAGCCCTCCAGTTGGAGGTGCAGCATCCGCTTGGCCTTCGCCTTGTCGAGGCCGGCCAGGAATCCGCCCTCGCCCATCACGGACTGGAGGCGCTGCTGGAGGCGGCCGCCGATCTCAGCCTCGATCACCGAGACCGCCGCCTGCAGCCGGGCGACGGTGCGCTTGTCGCCGCCGCGGCGGATGTCCTTCAGCAGGTCGCCGCGCAGCTTCTCGATTCGGGCCTCGGACGCGAGGCCGATCGCGTCGTCGAGCGCCTTGAGCTGGTCAGGCCCCGCGCCCTTGCGGACCGCCGCCAGCGGAGAGCGCAGCGACACCGGCGGCATCCGATCCGGGGCGGTCAACTGGACGCGGCCGAACCCGGGAGCGGTCAGCCACGACCCCCCGCCCGCTACGCGACCACCGGTCGCGTAGCGGCCGACGATGCCGCCGCCGCGGATGCCCTTCACCGACGGGTAGCGGTAGCGCTTGGCGGCACGGTCGTCGAACTGGTCGCGGCGGACCCACTGCGACCCGAGCTTGTGCGTGACGTAGCTGGCGTACTTGAGGTAGGTGTCCTGCTTGCGGTCGGAGACCGACCACGGCAGCCCGAGCCGCGCGAAGACGGTCGGGGCGACCTGGCGCGTGAATGCCTGGGCGCCGCCCTCGCTGTACACCTCGCCCGGCGAGTTGATGACCGCCGGCGCCTGGAAGTAGTGGGCCCACTCGTGGATCGCGGTCTCGCCCATCGTCTGGGCGCCACGCCGCCGCGGGTTCGCGAGGTCGGCCAGGGTCCACGTCGGCCAGACCAGCGTCCGGCCCTTCCTCGACCCGCCCGGGCTGTAGGCCATCCCGACGAACAGGTCTGCCTCGGAGCCCTTCTTCGGGAACAGGTTCGGCGGCATCTTCGCCCCGGCTCCCGGATAGAACTCGCGCGACGCCTCCCACAGCGCCTGGAGAGCGTTCGTCGCGCCGTTGCGCACCTGCCCGCCCCTCGCGAATCCGACGACCCCGCCCTGGCGATGCCCGGTCGCGGAGAAGTGGTAGCGATCGCCAGGGCCGTACCACTTGAGCGGGTTGCCGTTCCGGGTCAGCCACGCCCGTAGCGGCGCCTGGCTGTCGGCGATGTCGACCGCTCCCCGGGGGTACTTCGAGCCCTCGTGGTTCGACGTGCCGGGCTTCGCCGCAGGCCGCACGCCGGAGTCGTAGATCCGCTTCTGCTCCGCGTAGCTCCGCCACCCCGAGCTGACGCGGAACGACACGCCAGCGTCCCGCGCACGCAGGAGGATCTTCGCGATCCAGTTGGCGACCGGCTTGCCGTCGATGGTGGTCGTCCCGGCACCAGCCGCAGCGGCGGCACGACGGGCCGCTGCCGACCCGCCCGTGACGCCGGGCATGTTGACCGTGACGTCCTTGGTGTATTCCTGCGATGCCAGCGCCTCGCTGATCTGCGGCAGCGCCGGGTTGCCGTACCGCCGAGCGGAGGACAGCGAGCCGAAGGTGGAGACGGCGTCGATGCCGGCGGAGAACGCGTCGGGCAGGAGGCCACCGCGCGTCCGCGAGCGGCCGTACTTCAGCGCCTCCTTGTAGGTGACGCTCGTGCCGGACGAGCCGCCGCCGTAGCCCTTCGATCCGGCCTTGGTCGGCGTGTCGATCGAGACCGGGCGGCGGCCCCACGCAAGCTGGTGCTTGCGCGAGATCATGTCCAGGAAGTCGATCCGGTTGCCCTTGATCGCCCCGCCCGTGTCCTCGGCGCTGAACTTGCCGCGGTAGTTGAACGGGTTCGGCCAGATCCCGAGCTTGGAGTGCAGCGGGATCACCGATGGGTCGACCGCGACGATGTACGGGCCCGGCTTCCCGGTCGGGCCCTTCGCGAGCTTGACGCCGGTCGCGGTGATCCCCGACCCGTTCATGCTGTTCCACGGCGGCCCGTAGGCCGTCGAGACGAACCCGCCCCGCGAGAAGTGCGGCACCTGGTTGTTGACGTCGACCGGGATGCCCAACGACCGCTTGATCTGGGAGTCCTCGGTCCAGACCTTCGCGCCGGCCGGGAGCATCATCGGCACGTTGTCCGCCGCCACCCGCGGGCCCGGCACGATCATCGACCGGCCGCCGTACTCGATCTCCTCGCCCGACGACACCATCGCCGGCACGAGGCCGCCGGTCGCGTAGCGGCGGATCAGGCCCCCGCGGCGCTTCTTGTTGGCGTCGAACAGGCCGGTGCTGAAGTCGGTGATCCCGCCGACCGCGGACCCTGCGGCTTCGGCCAGCTTCGCCGAGGCGCCAGCGTCGCGCCACGCCCGCTCGACCCGCCGCGCGGCGGTCTCGCCGTCCAGCAGCTTGGCGTTGAGCTTGTCGACCGCATCGCGAAGCTTGTTGACGTCCGTTGCGCCGCTGCCAGCGCGGCGGGCCGCGCTGGCGGTCCGCCGCGCCCAGGACTCCGCGTCCTTCTCCGACCCACCCATCTGTGAGCCGAGCGCGCGCAGGACGGTCCGGTACTCCTGCCGGACGCGTGGAAGCGACCTCTTCGCCGCCTTGTAGAGCTTGGTGGAAGGATCGTCGTTCTCGATGATTGCGCCCAGCCGGTCGAGCTGGTCGCGGAGGGCGGCAGCGGCGCCAGGAAGGGACCTGACGACGACGCGAGGCAGGCCGCTGAACTGGTCCGACACGCGCCCCACGAAGACGTTGGCGTCGCGGACGATCTTCTCGAAGTTGATGCCCCGGTCGACCTGGCGGGAGGTGTCCGCCACGGTCTTGCCGACCATGGGAGTGAGGCCGTCGAACTCCCGCCCGAGTGCCTTGACCAGCCGGCGCACGCTCCCCTTCGGGAGGTTGCCGCCCTTCTCCATCTCGCGGGCGAAGCGGATCATCGAGTCCGCGCCCTTCTGTTGTGCCTCGCGCGGCGCGTCGGCAAGGAGCGCCCGGAAGTCCTGGAACGTCCAGGACGCCTTCCCGGGCTTCCCCTTGGAGCTGGCGAGCCCCGACCGGAACGCGGCCAGCGCCTGCTCCCCGGCGCGCTTGAAGTTGTTGGAGTCGCCCTTCAGCAGGGCGTCCAGATCGAGCTGGGCGGCCTGGGCGCGGCGGCGGGCTTCGCGCTGGAGGTCGGCGCCGCGGTTGGCCTCGGACTGCGTGTCGCCGGTGCGGATGAGCTGGGAGCCGCGGCGGTACTCCGCGACGGCCTGGCGGCCCGCATTCAGTCGTGCTGTCGCGTCGGCAGCCAGCCGCGCATCGTTGGGCCGCAGCCCGGTGGCGAGCGCTGCGTCCGTGTCGCCCGCGACCCGGCGCGCGAAGTCTGCGGCGGCCTTCTTCGCCCGTTCGGCGTCGGCACCCTTGAACGCCTTCACCAGCGCCGTGACCCCGGCACCAGCGAGCGCACCCGCGGCGGCTCCCAGCGGACCGCCAGCGGAACCGAGAGCCGCGCCGGATAGGGCACCCTGGACGGGGTCGCCGTCGGACAGCAGGCCGCCGCCGAGACCGCCCAGCGCGGCGCCGCCAGCGAGGCCGCGCCGGTTCGCGGAGAGCTTCGACAGCGTCGACTCGCGGAGCCGCTGAACCCGCGCGTTGAACGACCGCTGACGGGCCAGTTCCTGGTCGGCAAGTCGCTGCGCCGCTGCCTGCTGGCGGCGGAACAGGACCGCGTCCGTCCGGGCGGCGCCGGAGAGGTCCGCCGCACTGGCCGCGGGCATCAGGAACGGGTTGCGTGCCGACCCGGGCCGGCCAGCGGTCGCGGTGCGGGTCGCCGCGACCTGGGTGGTGGCCAGCGCGGCCTGAGCCTTGCGGGCGTCCGCGGGGACGCTGCGGAGCTCGTTGCGGAGCTTGCCGACCGCACCGGAGGCGCCGACCAGGCCGAGCGGGCCCTGCAACCGGGACGCGACGAGCGACAGCGCGCCGAGCTGGATCGCGGTCTCCTTGACCGGGCCGGGCAGCTTGGCGAAGAAGTCGACGGCGTCGCCCACGATCGCGACCGCCGGCTTCATCGTGTCGATGAAGTCCTTGGTGACGTTGACGCCGGAGCGGAACGTCGCGACGAACTCGCTCTTGAACGCCGGGTCCGCCGCGAGCTTGGTCAGCTTGTCGGCGAACCGGGCAATGTCGGGCGCGAACTCGTCGCCGAGGCTGATGCCCAACTCCTGGGCGGCGGCCTTCAGCTTCCGCATCGAGCCCTCGAACCCGGCGTTCTTCTTCGCCGCGGTCTCCGCCGCCGAACCCTGGCGGGTGAGCTGCTTCATCAGCTCGTCGGACTCCTTGCCGGAGACGCGCATCATCGCGGCGAACGTCCGGAACCCGTCGGTGCCGGCGATCGTCTGGAGGACCGCGGTGCGCTGCTGCTGGTTCAGGCCACCAAGACGCTTGCGCAGCATCTCGCTGATGTCGGCGGCGTCCTTGACCTTGCCGTTGCCCTTGAAGAAGGACAGGTGGTAGTCCTCCATCGCGGCCGCGGCCTTCTTGGTCGGGTTCGCGATCTGGAGGAACGCCGACTTGAGCGACGTTCCGGCGTCGCTGCCCTTGATGCCGATCCGGGCCAGCTCGGTCAGGATCAGCGTGGTGTTCTTGAAGTCGAGGCCGACGAGCTTCGCCGCCGCGCCTCCCTGCTCGAGCGCCTGAGCGAAATGACCGACGTCGGCGGTCGTGAGGTTCGCCGCGTTCGCGAACGCGTCGGCGACGCGGCCGGTGTCCTGCGCGCGCAGGCCGAACGTCTGCATCGCGTTCGCCGCGGCAGACGCGGCCTCCGCGGCGCCGAGACTGCCGGCCTGCGCGAGTGCGAGGGTCCCCTTCAGGGCGGGGCCGACCTGGCCGACGCTGAGACCGGCCTTGGCCAGCTCACCCATGGCCTGCGTCGCCGAGGTCGCGCCGACACCTGTCTGGAGTCCGGTGGTGCGGGCGATCTCGCCCATCTTCTGGAGCTGCGCCGCGCTGGCGCCCGAGACCGCGCCGACCTCACGCAGCGCGGTGTCGTACTGCGCGAAGGTGCTAATCAGCTTGTCGGCGCCGCTGATGAGCGCACCGCCCGCGAGCGCGGTCGCCAGCACCTGCTGCGCCCGGCGGGCGGACGTGCCGAGCCGGTCCAGTCCGCGATCCGCGCGGCCGAGCGCCGCCTCGAACCGCGAGACGTCGCCAACGATGGTGACCTTGACTTCGCGAGCCATCAGGATTCGTCAGAGGAGGGGGAGGAGGGGTCGCCGGCGCCGCGGCGCTCGGCGATCTGGCGCGCGCACGCCTCGACCTCGATCGGGGTCATGCGCGGCAGGTGCCAGGGGTGCAGGCCGAACAGGGCGGCCCAGTCGGGCGTCCAGAGCCGGCGGGCGTCGACTACTCCGCGGAGGAGGGCTTCGAGGCGGACCGCTTCGCGGGGGACGCCTTCGTCGCGGAGGGCGAGAAAGGGTCCTTCTCCTCACCGTCGCCCAGGCCGAAGTCGATCGAGAGGTCCCGGGCCGGCAGGCTCAGGACGTCGTCGGGCGACAGGTTGGGACGCACGCGCTTGGCGGCGAGGTAGGCGATGACGTAGGCGCCGATCTCGTCGTTGAGGAGCTGCCCGAACTCGAACTGGTCGACGCCCAGGATGCGCTTGGCTTCGATGCGCTCCAGGCCGGTCAGCGACCCGAAGTCGAGTTCGTAGGTCTCGTTCTTGATCGTCGCTCGCACGACGAATGTGGTGGACACGGCGGTCCCTCCCGGTAGGGGGTTGGTGGTGCGCCCGGAGAGGTGGTCGCAGGGCGGGAGGTCCGGGCTCCTCCCGCCCCACGTGGGGCGCCCCGCGGGTGCTCAGCCGAGGCCGTGCTTGGCGATCAGGCGGTCGACCATCCGGTCGACGTCGCGCCCGATCTGCGGGGCAAGGGTGGTGGCCGCCTGGTTCAGCGGCCGAAGGCGGGGGCGTAGGTAGCGCGCCTCGTTGACGACGCGCGCCTGGCCGTTGGGGCCGGGAGGTGCCGGCACCTGGCGCATCGCGAGCGCTCCGCGACGCCCCGCCGCCGACCGCGGGCCCGAGAGGCCGGCGGCGTATGGCAGGCCGCGGCGCAGCCAGACCTGGGAGCCGCGCTCGATCTGGCCGATGTACTCCAGCGTCGACCGCACCGCGATCCCGCGGTAGGTCGAGGAGACCTTCCACGAGCGGGCCGCGGTGCCGGTCAGCTTCGGCGTGTTGCTCGAGGCGACGTCGCGGACCTTGACCGCGATCCGGCGGCCTTCGCGGTCGAACTCGCGGCCGGTCGCCCGCCCGAGGTCACGCAGCGCGCGGCGGGTCTCGGCCAGCCCTTGGACCTGGACCAGGCCGCGCGCCATGGTCTACAGGGCCGTGTCGGTGGTGACGTACGTGATCGTCGCCGCCGGCGCCGTCCCGGCGACGGCCTCGAACTGGCCCGTCATCGTGACGAGGTCCGGGCCGGCGACCACCGGGGTCGCGTCGTCGATCACGACGAACTTCGGGATCTCGACGTTGATCTGGGGCTTGATGCCCGTCTCGATCTCGGTCAGCGCCGTGTTGGTCAGCGTCAGCTTGCGGCGGGTGGAGTCGCGGAACGCGTCGACCTGGGTCCAGCCGTTGGAGAACTCGAACTCGAAGTTGCCGGTGACCGTGATCTGGTCGTTGGTGATCGGCGTCAGCGCCGTCCCGGAACCGTTGAGGCAGAAACGATCGGTGGCCTTCGGGAACGTGAACGTGATCGAGATGGAGCGGACGCACGACCCGATCGCCGCGTCGTCGAACTGGAGGACCGAGCCGCGGAACCCGAACGCCTCAGCGCCGGCCGGGTAGACCGCGGTGACCAGCGGCTCCTCGGTCAGCATGTCGGCGCCCCAGACGTTCGCCGTCATCTGGAGCGCGCCGCCGCGCTCCATCGACAGCGTCAGGGAGCTGATGACGCAGCCGATCACGCTCTTGGCCTGCGTCACCCCGTCGGTGCCGGGGACCCCGACCTGGAGCGTCGCGGACTTGCCGTCGGGCGCGGACGTGCCGATCGGGAAGGTCCACGTCTTGGCGGTGCCCGCCCCGGTCGGGGTCGGCGTCAGGCCGTTGAGGAGGGTGAAGATCTTCCCGAGGCCCTTGGAGAGGGGGATGGGGACGATGTCGCCCTCGACGTGGCGGGTCGTGTCGAGGTGGAGTCCGTCCTGCTGGACCAGAACGTCGGGGCGGAGCCCCTTCAGCTTGACCTTGTCCTTCTTCTCCTTCAGCGTCTCGTTGAGGAGGGTGAGGCAGGAGGAGGGGGCCTGGTAGGTGCCCGGGGCCGTCTCGAGCGCGATTCCGAGCTGCGCGCCGAGACCACTAGCGAGAGCCATGGTGGTGTGGTTCCTTGGTGGTGTGGTGTCGCGCTGCGGCCCGGAACGCCGCGCTCGAACGGGTGAGGCGGGCTACTTGCCCGTCGTCTTCGGCTCCGGGGTGTGGTCCGGAGCGGGGTCGGGATCGGCCGTGACGGGACCGATCTTCCAGTCCTTGCCGTGCAGGCCGTCCGCGAGGGCGGCGTCGATCTTTGTCGGCTTGCCGCGGACGATCGCCTCGGGGTGGCCGGCGACCTCCACGAAGTCGTGAGAGCCGGTGTAGGTGACGGTCTTGGTCTTCGGGTTAGCCATGGTCAGAGTCCTGGGATCGAGGGGAGCTGGCGGACAGCGACGGTGAGGTCGCAGTGGACCTCCCAGCCGCTGGGCTCGGCGACGTCGTCGGTGTCGGTCTCGACGACGTAGGCGTCGGTGCAGGTGTCGAACAGCGTCTGGTTGCGGCCGATCGCGTCCCACTCGATGCGGTGGACGAGGTCGTCGACACGCTCGGATGCCGCCGCGTGCGCGACGTCGTGGGACGGGGCCTCGCGGTACGCGGCGACCTTGACGTGGAACCGGAGGTGCTGCTCCCGGCCCCACGGCTGGCCACCGAGCGCGCGCGGCTCGAACGTTGCGGAGTGCTTGCGCTCGATCCAGACCGCCTCGAAAGGCGGCTGGTCGCCAGCGGGCGGGCCGTCGAAGACACGGCAGTCGTCGATCGTCTCCGTGATCGCGCGAACGAGCGCTGCGCGGATCTCGCGTGGGGTGCTCATGCGATGGTGGGAACGCGGTAGCGGCGGGCGGCCGCCTCGACCTCGGGGATCGAGAACTTGGTGCGGCCGACGCCGGCGGTCAGCATGCGGGCGGGCATGTCGCCGAGCAGCGCGACGCCGCGGTCGTCCCACGGGCCGGCGACCGCGATCGAGGAGGCGAGGATCGCGACAGCGCGGGTCACGTCGGCGGGGGGCCGGTCCATGCCGTAGCGGACCGTGATCTCCCACGTGGCAGGCTGGTAGGCGGGAGGCAGCCCGTAGATGACCCCGGTGTCAGGGTCGACGCTCACGCCGGTGAGGTCAGCGATCGGGACGCCATCGCGGGAGATCGCGACGATCGTGGTGGGCCGTGGCACCCGCACCTTCGGGTAGCGCGCCGACACTAGGTCGGTCGCCTGGCGCGGACTGAACGTCTCGTTGGTGGCCACCTCGAACTGGGACGTCGCGACCGAGATCGCGTACAGCATCAGCCGGCCGGCCGGGTAGATCCGGGACTCGCTGGCCGGCAGCGCCTCGATGTCGGAGATCGTGCAGACCGGGACTGTGGTGACGTCCACGACGTCCTCGGCGGTCATCGCGTCGCCGTCGTCAGACCACGACCAGACCACGGTCACCTGGCCGAGCGACGAGAGCATCGCCGCCGGGACTCGTGCGCCGAACAGGCCGGGTTCGGCCAGTGACCGCACCGTCGCCGTGGCGGCGGGGGCGCCGTTCAGGGAGACGGTGGCGGTCGGTGCCGGGGACGGGTCGACGGCGGCGCCGTCGATGTCGCGGAACGACCGGACGACCTCGAACGGCTGTCCGGCGGCGGCGAGCATCAGGCGTCGGCGGTCTCGGTCCCGCGGCGGCCCTTGCCACCGGCGGCGCGGACGAGTTCGGCCTGGCCGTCGGCGATCATCTTCTCGGCCTGCTCGCCGGTGACCTCGAAGACGTGGCCGGCGTCGCGGACCTGGTTGTCCACGATCGCGCCAGCGGTCAGCTTCACCTTGGGCATGCGTGCGCTCCAGAGGGAGAGTGGGTGGATGGAAGGGGGCCGGTCGTCGCCCCGCCGCGAAGCGAGGCGACGACCATGGGAACTACGCCTGGACGAGCACCTTCAGGGCGTTCTGGTCGGTGACCTTGGAGTCCGTGCGCAGCTTGCCGCGCCAGGCCAGCTGGTCGTTGTCGGCGTACCGCTGGTCCAGGTACTTGATCGTGACGCCGAGGACGTCGCGGATCGTGAACCCGAGGGCCGGGTTCCCGAACAGGACCGACCGGCTGCCGGCACCCATCTGCGGGGCGAACTGGCTCGTGATCGTCGGAACGCCGATGATCCGCGGCGGCTCGCCCGCCTGGACCGAGGGCTCCCACAGCGGACGGCCGGTGGTGTCCTTGATCTTGCGCAGGGCCGCGACGGTGAGGTCGTGCATCATGAACACGGCCCCGTCGCGGTACTGCTCGGCGACCGAGTGGTACAGGTCGATGAGCTGGTCGTACCCGACCGCCGGAGCGGCGGCGACGCCGACCGCGGAGCCGACGAAGATGCCCTGCGGCTGGTTGGTGCCAGTGCCGATCGTGTACAGCTTGTCGGCCTTGATCCCGAGCCGGAACCCGAGACGCCGGCCTACGAATGCCGGCACGTCGAACAGGGCGTCCTGGACCATCTCCTCGGAGCCCTTGACGATCTGCGGGACCTTGTAGGCCCGCAGGATGACCTCGTCGAACTCCTCGGCGTCGTCGGGGATCGTGGTCTGCTCGGCGACGATGCCCGGCTCAGCGGCGTCGGCCGAGACGAACGGGATGTGGAGGTCGCCGCCGGTGGCGGTCGTCAGCACCTCGGAAAGGCCGCGGAGCTTGGCGGCCTGCTGAAGCGGCTCGCGCAGGGAGCCCCACTCCTCCGGGACGGCGTAGCCGCCCTCGCCGTCGGTGCCGACGTTCAGCGTCGAGCGCTGCTCGTCGTCCAGCTCGCGGCCGCACGCGAACGCGGTCAGCGCGTCGCGGTACTCATCGGTGTTGAGCGCGGCGCGAAGGGTCTCGTCCTCCGCCTTGGCCTGCTCGCGGGTCAGCTTCGCGGCGTCGGCGGCATCGTTGCGCGCCTGCTCGTCCAGCTTCGCCACGCGGTTGCGGGCCGAGATCTCGGCGTCGAGCCGGTCGAGGCGCTCGCCGCGCTGGTTGTAGCTCGCCAGATCCTCGGCCGAGAAGCCCTCACCGGCCTCCTCGGCCGCGCGGACCTGGTCCTTCAGCTCGCCGTGCAGGCGAGCGCGCTCCTCCAGCAGATCGGAGGTGCGGGTGGTCGACAGGGTCGACGACATGGGTTGCCTCCCTAACGGGGGTAGTTCAGGCGCCGTGCCGCCAGTTGGCGGCGGGCGATGGCAAGCCGTCGAATCGCTGCGGCCGACTCCTCGTCGGCCACCCCATCGTTGGCGTCGTCCGCGTCGGCGATCGAGCGGTCCGCCGTGCCCGAGTCGGCGGCATCCGGGGCCTCGCGCCCCTCGCCGCCGGCAAGCTGCTCGGCGTCCTCGTCTTCGCGGGTGGTGTCGGACCGCAGTCCGGCAGTGCTGGCCTCGTAGGCCGGGAAGGTCACGATCGAGATCTCCGGCAGATGGGAGATCTCGGTCACGTCGCGGCGCTCGCGCCCGTCGCTCTCCGTGGTCCAGGTAGCGCCTCCGGCGGCCACCTGGAACCGGAACGACATCTGGTCCAGGTCGCCCCGCTCCAGCAGGACGGCGACATCGCGCGCGAGCTGGGTGTCGGGGAACTCGGCCTCCCAGGAGAGGCCGCGAGCGATCTCCTCGATCTCCAGCGTTCCGGGCACCGTCCGGCCGAGCGGCAGGCCGTCGTGGTTGACGAGGAGCCGTGTGTCGGGGCGGGTCCGGAGCAGCTTGCGCAGCGAGCCGCGCTTGATGACCTCGTACCAGCCGCCCATGTCGACGGACGGCGAGTCGAAGACGATCGCCAGGCCGCCGGCGCGCACGACGCCGTTCTCGACGGTGGCACGGACCTCCGCGAGGTCGACGGTCCGGAACTCCGGCACCAGCAGCCGTTCGCGGGAGCGCATCTCCGCGGCGGTGGCCGGGAGGTCGCGCAGGTCGAAGTGGGTCATCCCTTGGGCTCCGTGACGCTGACTTCGCCGCCCGGCTTGACCGGAGGCAGTACGTCGCCGCCCTCGATCGGAGGCAGGCCCTCCAGCAGGCGGCGCTCGTTGGCGGTGGTGATCCCGGATTGCCGAAACAGCACGTGGTTCTGCGCGCGTGTCGTCGGATCGGCGTCCGAGAGCGCGTCGAGGTTGAACGCCGGGAAGGTGCGCCCCGGCTTGGCCACAGCGGAGCGCCACGGCACCTCCGGGTCCCAGGCGATCGCGCGACAGATCCGGCTCAGGACCGGCGCAATGGAGTACTGCGCGAGCCACTGGAGGTCCATCGAGGCCGACGTGTAATGCAGCGTCCCGCCGGTGTCGGCCAGCAACACCCCTGCCGGCAGGCGCAGCATCATCGCCATCTCCTGACGCGAGAACTGTCGCTGCTCGAGGAACTGCGCATCGGCCGCCGAGAGCGAGACCTGCTGCCAGGTGACCCCGCCCTCCAGCAGCACCGTCTTGCCGCCCTTGCGGTAGCCGGCGTTCGCGGCGTTCCAGCGCTTCGACAGGCGCTCGATCGCCTCGTCGGACAGCTCCTCGGGAGCGGTCAGAACCCCGGACGGACGGACGCCCTGGTCCAGGACCGACTGCTGGTACTCGGCCTCGCTGCGGGAGCGACGCAGCAGGTCACGCTGGACCTCGATCGGCGACCAAGGGCGCAGCCCGCCCTGGTTGGTGCCGCGGATGTGGAGGATGTCCCGCGTCGTGCCGGCGATGTCGCCCTGCGAGTCGCGGTCCTCGCTGACGAGGTAGCGCAGCTCGCCGTCGCGGTTGCGGAACGGCTGCACCCGCTGGGGCGCAACCGGGACGTAGCCGTTGAACCGGCCGTCCGGGGTGCGCAGCCTCCACAGGTAGGCGCTGCCGCGCATCTTGATCGACGCGGCACAGAACTCGATGACCTCGCCCGTGTTCTGCTCGGGGTTGATCTCCTCGCCGAAGATCGTCGCCAGGCGCGACGTCCGGTCACGCGTGATCTCGCCCGATGGCGACTCGTGGCGGATCTCCATCGGCACCATGGCGCACGTCTCAGCGATCAGCGACACGCCCGCGTAGAACGCCGTCACGGCCAGCGCCGCCTCGTCGGAGAACCCGAACCGGCCCGACGGGGAAGCGCCCAGGAGGGCCGGGTCGTTGCCGTCGCCGATGACCCGGCCGCGTTCCTCGTGCCGCGGCGCGAGCGCGCGGAGGATCGTCACGAGCTGCCGCCCTTCGACGACGTCTCCGCCAGCATCAGCGCGCCGAGCGCAACGCACTCCGCGCCCCCGACCAAGACGCCTGCCGGGGCGTAGAGGAGGAACGCCCCGTACGCGAGCGCGAGAGATCCGACGACGAGCAGCAGCGCGCCGATGCCGTTCCAGATGGTGAGGGTCATGAAGAGGGGGTCAGTCGTCGTCGTCACCGAGGACGACGAGGTCGCGGCGCTCGTACACCGAGCGGCGTCCGCCCTTGGTGGCGGCGTGGAACGCGACCGTGGCGGCGACGATGGGGGAGATGTCGACGGCGGAGGACTTGCGCGACCAGACCGGGGTGTCGCCGGCGGATCGCAGCCGGGCGCCGAGGGCGGCGGCCTGGAGTTCGCCATGGCCGGTGTGCACGACCTTGGTCTCCTGCGCGGCGTCGAGGAACCGGCCGCAGGCGTCGCCGTACTCGGCGGCGTCGATCTCCTCGTAGGGGACCGACGCCTCCTCCAGATCGGGGATCAGCGAGGCCGCAGGAGACCGCGCGACGATCAGGAGCTTCCCGGCCCGATGCTTCTTCAGCAGCTCGCCGGCTCGCTCCACGACCCACGATGTCTGGGGGCGGCGCTCGATCAGCTCGACGTGCGGCTTGCCGGCCTTGTTGTAGCCGGCGGCCACCAGTGACGAGTGGCGACGGTTCGGCCGGACGTCGAGCGCGATCCGGACGGGGTTGCACAGCTTGGACTTCGGGTCCTCGCACGCCTCCCAATCGTCCTTGGAGATCGCGTCGTCGCCGTCGTCGTCCGGGTCGGGCCAGTCGCCGATCGACAGCCGCTCGACCGCGAACGTGCGGGATGCCATCGCTCGACGCTCGCGCTCGATCGACTCCGGCTTGATCCGGATGCCGAGACCCGGGTTCGCGTACGCCCACAGCTCGGGGTCAGCCGCCTGCTTGGCGGTGACCTCGTCCGGCCCGTCGAATCCGGGGGGCGAGAACTCGATGAAGAGGAGGCCCGGGTCGTCGCCGCGAAGGCCGCGGTCACGGACGCGGGCGAAGACCTTGCCGTGCTCGTGGACTTGCTGGTCGACGGCTGAGCCGGTGTACCAGACCTGGGTGTTCGGCCTGGCCGACAGCGTCGGCATCAGCGAGCCGATCGTGACCTCCGGCAGGATCATGGCCTCGTCCAGGACGAGGCAGTCGCCGGTGAACCCGCGGCCGCCGCCCTTCGTCCGCGCCCGGAACCGGATGCGAGCGCCGTCCTTCAGGACGATCCGCTCCTTGCCGTTCGTGCGCACGACGCGCTTGACCTTCTGGTCGAGGTCCGGTGTGGACTCGATCCAGACGAGCAGGCGCTCCATCGCCTCCAACGCCGTGTCGAACAGGTGCGCCGAGTGGACGATGTCCTTCTCGCCCAGGAGGTACAGGCCGGCCAGCTCGCGGCCCTCCAGAGCGCCGCCCTTGCCGTTCTGTCGCGCGACGACCGCGCCGACCTCCTGCGCTGCCCACGTGCCGTCGGCCTTCTCGCCGAGCGAGTGGCCGAGCAGGAGCTGCTGCCACGGATCGAGGTTCAGGCCAGCCAACGCGGCCAGCTCGATTGCCTCCTGGCCGGCCGACGACGTGTAGGCCGGGACCGAGCAGATCCTAGGTTCCTGATGCCCCAGCAAGACGCTGGGCGCGACGCTCGGCGAGCTGGTCAAGGCCACTCTTCTTCGGGGTCTCGACCTCGGCCTTGACGCCGAGATCCCTCGACGCCCGCGGCCCGAGACCGAGCTGGGTCTCCAGCTCGCGCATCTCCCGCGACAGGCCGGTGATCCCGGTCGCCGCAGCGGCGAGCTGTCGGATCGCGAACCGCACCCGGGAGATGGCCTCCGGGACGGCGCCGGCCAGCAGGTCCGGCAGCAGGTCAAGGTCGTCCGCCAGCTCCAGCAGCGCCGCCACGTCCTCCAGCCGCGCACGACGGGCCGCGGTGTAGAGCGCGCCTCCGTCCCACGTCTTGGCCGCCGGCGTCGACCACGCCCACGCCCACCACGCCGCGCCAGCCTCAGCGAGGTCGTACGGACACTCCGGGACGCCGGTCACCAGACCCTCGACGTCCGAGGCCCGCGACTCTCCGCCCGCTGACGGGCGTGGGTCATCGTCGCTCGGTTGCACGCCGCGTGCTCGGGCCCCGAGTACCGCGACGGGTCGTCGTCGTCGTGACCGAGGTCCCACGGCGTGCCCGGCTCGATCAGCTCGCCGCACCGCGCACACAGCACCGAGCCAGCAGCGACCGCAGCGGCGAACGACCGGCGCAGGCGCCGGTGGGCAGGTCCGTACCGGCGGGAGTGGTCAGCAGAGCGGGCCATCGGGGGGCGTTCCGGTGTCGAAATCGCTCGGGGGGAGAAACGTCGATGCCGGGGTGGCATCGGGGCCCGATTCCTAAAAGGTCGGACCCTGCAAGCTTGCGAGCCAGCGCTTCGCGGCGAGGCGACCAGCGTCGGTGACGCCGCCTGGATTCAGGTCGATCCAGTCGTGCATCCAGAGCTGGTAGAGGACCGTCCGGTCGTGGGCGCGGTCCCGTGGCGTCGGGTCGCACGGGAACGGTTCGACGGCGGCCTCTGCGGTGTAGAGCGTGAGGCGGCCGGACAGGATGCCGCAGAGGATGAGGCCCTGCGCGTTGTTCGGATGCTGGTCGGGGCGGAGTGTGCCGCCGCAGCTCTCGGCGTACTCGACGAGAGCTGCCCGGGTCGCACTGCGTTCGTCGGTCTCGGTCACGGCTCGCTCCTGGTGCACTGTGGGGCTGTCGGTGGCGTTGAGCGCTGCTCGCCCGTGAGCCACAGGCGGTCGATCTCGGCAGCGACCGCGTCGGCGAGTGCTCGCTCCGTCAGCGTCCACTGCTGACGTTCAGCCTCGGCTGCGGCGATCAGCTCGGCGTCGTTGGCGTAGCCGGCCTCGTGGCCGATGCCGGTGTCGAGCATCGGGACGGTGATGATCCGCAGGGAGACGTTCGGGGTGGAGGCCATCGCTATGCGTCAGTGGCGCTGACGACGGACCTGGCGGCCGAGCGCGCGACCGAGACGAACTCGCAAGCGATCTTGGCCTCTCGGATCTCGACCCGGCGCACGGTTCGCTCCTTGCCTTCTCGGGTCGTCCGGGCCGCGCACCTGGCGGCCTTCGGGTTTTCCCAGGTGACGTCGGCCTTGAACCAGTAGAGCGTCATCGCCAGCTCTCCGGTGGCGGAGGAGGAGCGACCTCGCGGCTGTGCTCCTGGATCTGGCTGATGGTCTGCCGGGTCCGCATGTCGACGGCCTCGACGTACCGGATTGCGGCGATGCGCCCGGGGGGCGTGATGCCGTACGGGGAGATCCAGTCGTGGAGGAAGAGCTGCCAGAGGAGGACGCGGTCGCGGTCCGGGTCCCGGTCCTCGAGGACGGCGGTCTTCGACTCGATGCTCACGTCCTCCATGCCGACGACGGGACGTCGTTCTGTCGGCGCCGCGAGCACGAGGCGACCGGAGGCGAGGCCGCAGAGGACGCGCCCCTGGTCGTTGTATGGGACGGCCGTCGGGTGGAGGTCGTACGCGCCGCGTAGGGACTTGTAGTCCTGGAGGGCGGTCACGAGGTCGACCGCGGGCTTGCCGTCGGTCGCCTCGCCGGCGTCGGTCGTGGCCATGGTCAGTAGATGAGGCCGCGCCCCGAGGGCGTCGTACCGGTCGGGGTGGGGCGGGTCGTGCGCTGGCGCCGGAACAGCCAGCCGCGGACGTGGTCGAGCCAGGTCATGACGACTTCTCGACCCGGGACGTGTCGCCGACGACGTCCACGCGGATGGTGCTGGGGGCCGGCTGGTCCTTGCGGTCAGCCAGGCGGGCGATCGCGACCACGCAGCCCTCTGCGGTGTTGTTCAGGAGCGCGGCCCACTGGCGGCACTCCTGAGCCTCCTGCTCGCGCTCCGGCAGCATGCTCTCCAGCAGTCTGCCTGGGAAGCTTGTCAGCGCTTGGAACGTCCGGGCTGCGCAGCAGTCGTCGCTGCTGGCGCAGGCGGCGTTGTCGGATGTGGACATCGTTCTCTCCCGGTAGAGAGGGGTGGAGGGGTCCCGCGGTCTGTCCGCGGGAAGTGGTCGGCGTCGAGGTCGGCGGGTGCTGCCCGCGCTCTGCCTCGGGCCATCCGTCGTCGCGGATGGGTCGGCCCGTCGGTTCGGGCTTGACGCCGAGTGGCAGGGCCGGGGGTCGAACCCGGGTCTCCGGCTTATGGGGCCGGCGGCCGTTCCTCTGGCCCACCCTGCTCAGGTGGTGCGCGCCTCCGGCCGGCAGGGGTCGATGACCGGCCGGAGGCTGCGCTGTGGAGCGAGAACACCTGCCCGGTGTCGTCGTCCGAGGGGGCCGGCGAATCCCGAGGGATCGTCGGCAGCAACAGGCCCGCCTAGTTGAACGCCGGTGGAGAACACCGGCGGGCCCGGTCGTCAGGGAGGCCCGGCGGGAGAAGGAGCGCAGGGTGTCCCGAACGTGGGGGAGACCCTGTCTGGTCTAGGGCGTACTAGGAGTACACCCCGGGGGGCGCCGGGGATATGGGCCGGCCATCCAGAGGGGTCTCAGCGGCCGGGTCCAGACGCATCCGGGGCCGCTGTTCGAGCAACCATGACAGGTCCGCCGGACGCTACCGGGCGGACCTGCAAGGTGAGGGGCTGCTACCAGCCGGTGGGGGCGGGCGGGTGGCCCTTCTCGGGGAACAGCTTGGCGGTGAAGTCCTCGCCGAACTTGCGGTCACCCTTGACGGCGATCCGGTCGATCGCGTCCTCGAAGTGGCCGCGGACGGCCGAGTCGCGGAACGCCGGCCAGGACGGGATGCTCAGCACGATCTCGCGCTGCTCGGCGGTGAGGTCGTTGTGGGCGGCGTACCAGAGCCAGTCGAACAGGGCGTTGGTCTGGAGGAGCCGCCGGACCTCGGAGTCGGGCAACTGGCGGTAGCCGATCGCGCCGGCCTGGCGGTCCCACGGGATGGTGGAGGCGGTGTTGAGGCCGGGCGGCAGCGGGATCTCGGCGGCGCTGACGACGGCCGCGACCTTGCGGACCTCACTCGGGGCGTAGCTGGCTTCGCCCTCGCCGGGCGCCCGGGTGAGTGTCGGGGCGGTCTTGAGGGCGGCCACCTTGCCGAGCGGGGTAGCGGGGTCGGCGTTGCCGTTCGGCTCGGACTGGGCGGAGTTCGACATCAAGAGGATCAGGGCGACGGCCACTGCGGCGACGACCGCGAGGGCGGCCCCGAGGCGACGGCCGTTGATGTGGGCGGTCACAGGAGGGCCTTTCCGCGCGGCGTGATCGTGTTCGGGCCGAGGTTCCGGGCGCGCATGTGGACGTAGACGCCAGAGGGGCCGAAGTAGCCCGGGTGCGCGGTGGTGAAGTGCTTGGACGTCGTCGAATGCGCGGGGATGTTGTCCGTGTTCTCGAAGATCAGGTAGTTGGACGGCCAGTTGTAGCTGATGCGGGTCGAGTGGCCGTTGCCGGAGGTCCACTTGCCGCGGCGGACGCTGTGGGGCTCGTCGGTCAGGGCGTCGGTGAGGAACGCCGGCAGGTCGGCCGAGTACGGCAGGAGGGTGACGGGGCCGTAGTACCACTCAACGGCTGATGCGCGGTCGGCAGCGAGAGCGGATACGCCCAGGGAGACGGTGACGGCGGCGGCCAGCAGGCTGCTGGTGGCGCGCCGCGGCATCCGGGAAAGCGACAGGGCCACTTCCGGTCCTTTCGGTGCTTAGGGACAGGTGACGGGGCGCCGCCCGCTCGTAACGCGCAAGCGAGCGACTACGCGCCACGCTATTGCACACGCGCCTGATTGTCGAGAGCGTCTGGACGCCGCTCAGGTCGAGAGGGGGCAGCGGCTTGTCGCTCACATGCTCATCGTTCCACGCCGAGCTGGCGCTCTAGGTCGGCGATCCGCTCGGCCTGGCGGCGCTCCAGCTCGCGTCGCTCCGCGCCGACCTTGAACGTGGGCAGGAGCGCGAGCGGGACGAGGGGCCAGATCACGCCGACGAGCAGTCCGACCAGCAGGCCGCCGATCCACTGGTCGTTGCTTGGTGGCGGCGGGGTCTTCGGCGTGATGGCCGGGTAGCGCACGCGGTCCCTCGCGTGCTCCGTGTTGCGCCACGCGTAGGCGAGGTGGCCGGCGGTCGCACGGGTGAAGCCCGCGCCGACCGCGGTGTAGGCGACCGCCAGCAGGACGATGACGAGGGTGCTCATGTGTCCTCCTGGCGGTTGGCGAGCAACTTCCGCAGCATCTCGTTCCCTTCCTCGTATGACCACACCCGCTCCGTCTCGCGGAGCCGGTTGCGGACGTCGGTCTTGCCGTATCCCGTGACGCGGTACAGCCACGGTCCGGAGGACGTGCGCCGTTCCAGCCACGGGCACTCGACCTCGCACATCTGGCGTAGGAGCGGCGAGAGCTGCTGGGCCGTGCGGCGGAAGCCGAGCAGCGCAAGGCGGGCCGCTATCTCGTCGGCCGTGATCCACCCGGAGTGGCCTGAGGACGGGAGCGCCGAGAGGGTCAGGGCAAGCTCTGAGGGGCGATCAGCGGCCACTGCCCACCACCTTCATCGTCATGGGCTCGTCCGAGTTGACCGCCAGCGCCGCCGTCCGAAGCGCGTCGGCGAGCTCCAGGGCGTTGGCGCGCGAGAGCGTGATCGACGCCGTTGTAGGCCCGTAGCGCTCGGCGAACTCGACGCCGACGAGCAGGAACCACATCGAGGCGCCGACCAGGCAGACGATGCTGTCGGCAGCGACCGAGAGGACGGCGAGAGCCACCGCGACGAGCAGCCGGAGGGCGACGACGAGCATCAGGAAGCCTCGTCGCGGAAGTCGCGGACGGTCGGGAAGGCTCCGCCGCCCTCGTGGCGGCAGACGCCGGCGTGGCCGCGGGGATCGGAGTGGCCTTGCGGACCCTGACCGGGGGCCGCTGCCCCGACTGCTGGATCATCCTCGAGGTCCGCGAACAGCGTGCTGCTGTCGCGGTAACGCGCCGCGTCGTCGGGCGACGTCGGCCACCATCCGGCAGCCGCCTCTAGGTGGAGCAGGATGACCCGCTCGGCCGGCGTCACCTGGGAGCGGCACTCGTGCTCCCACCCGTCCATCCAGGCAGCGGAGAACCGCGCCTCAGAGAGGTGGCTCATGTACGTCACGAGCGCGTGGCGGGCGACCAAGGTCGCCCGATCGGGCGACAGGTGGGCCATGCTCCACGAGTCGCCTAGGGCCTCGCTGATGCGCCCCAGCGTCGCTAGCGGGATCGGCAGATGCACGTCTATGGTCGACTGCTCCGCCGCGCTGGTGAGTCGCAGGATTCCGGCCGTTGTCTCGTCGAGTGCCATCAGCACGCCTCCTTCTCGTTGCGGTTCGCGAGCTTGCGCTCGATGGACTCGATCCTGCGCTCGATCACGCGCCGGTCCGTCCGGGCGTCCAGGCCCGGAATCCGGTCAAGGCGGGCAAGCGAGGCCCGTAGGGATGCGAGGGCTAGCTCGGCGTCGGCGATCTGCTGTTCGCGCTTCGCCTGGGCGTTGCTCGTCGCCCACCGGGGGACGTGGTCGATCATCGCCTCCGGCTCGCCCTGTGCTGCCAGCGCGAGCTGGGACGTGTAGTTGCGGGCGGGATCGCGGTGCAGCAACGTGCCCGCGGCGGTCGGGTCCGGCTCGATCGTCACCACCCAGCACGTCCGGCCGGCGTAGTAGCGATCGAACCGCGCCAGCAGTTCGGCGTCGTCGTCGGGCGCATCGGAGCCGAGCCAGTGCCTCGCGAACGACGCGCGTCCGCCGCGGCGGTGGCCGAGCCGGTCGAGGTCGTCGGGCTGGAGATCGCCGACCTGGCGGACCGTCACGTCGGTGACGGCGACGCGGCAGATCGCGTCCTTGCCGGCGGGGACGACGGTGTAGCTGCGGCCCGGCCGATAGGGATACTCGAGCGGGCGACCGGCAGCGGGCTGGCGCAGACGTGCCCGGTGCTGGCGGACGGTGCCCTTGGCCATGCGGTGGGCGATCTCGGGCGTGGTGTGGATCGAGGCGGTCAACGGTTCCCCTCTTCGTCGGGCAGGCGTCGCAGCGCGTCGACCGCGGTCTGGTGGGCGACGTCGGCGGCGTTCATCGCGCCGGTGTGGCGGTACGTCGCCGACCGGCGGTCTGTCACGTCGCGGATGCGCTGCAACGCCCAGCGGCAGACGTCGACCGGATCAGGGGAGGTGGCGGTCATGCGGTGGCCTCCAGGTCGATGCGGTGGGCCTCGCGCCAGAGGTCCAGCAGGACCCGCTTGCCGACCACGCGCAGGGCGTGGCTGTGCTTGTGCGCGTCGGTGGTCTCGCGGTCTGCCCAGCGTTCCCGCTCCGCGTCGTACACGGCTCGGTAAGGGCTGGAGCGCTGCTTCATGCAGCTCTCGGCGATCAGCCGGGTCCGGACCTTCGCCGTGGGGGAGTAGGCGATGCGGGCGCCGCGCTGGCGGCGCGAGCGAGCCGGGTCGCCGTGGCCGCAGTACTGCCACAGCTTCGCCGGGTTCGGGCGACCAGCCGTCGGCCATCCGATCGCGGCCAGCAGCCGGGCCGCCTGCCTCTCACCGACACCCACGGTGACGGCCACCCAGCCGGCGAGCGGGTGGGTGCGCATCGCCCGGCGGAGGTCCAGGGCGGCCTGGTGCTCCAGCGCGGCGAGGTGGTCCAGCAGCGCGGCGAGGCGGACGGCCGGAGCCGTACCGGCCATGCCCTTGTCAGTCACTAGGGCGCGGAGGCGGTTCGCTGTTGCGATCCGCTGCGCCTCCAGGTCGTCGAGGTGGTCGGCCAGCACGAGCAGCAGGGCGTCGTGCTGGCCGTTCCGCGGGGCGCGGTCGGCCTGGGCGTCGGTTTCAGAATGGCCCTGCGGAAGGTGGTTCCCGCCAGCGGGGGCTGTATGGGTATCGCATCGTAGGAGGCTGGCGGGAAGATCGGGGGCGAGGGCGCTCACGATGCGACCTCCAGGCGGGCTTCATGGGCCAGCGCCGCACGTACGCCGGACTCGCCAAGCTCGGCGACGGTCGCGACGTTGCGCCGCCGCATCTCAGCGACGATCGCCGAGAGATCCTGGGCAGTTCGCAGCGCGTCACGGCCTGCGTTCACGAGGTCGGACATCGTGCAGTCGCGCAACGGCAGGTCGCCGCGGCGTGTGGCGATGACGACGTCGAGGAGGCGGCCCGCGCCCTGCAACTCGGCGGCCTGCGTCCAGCGCGCCGAGACAGGCGCGGAAGGGGCGTCCGCGCTTCGTGCCGGCGACCGCCTTCGCGAGCGCTCCGCCTTCGGAACGGCCGCCGGTGTGGAATCCACGGTTTCCAGCGTGGCCGCGGCGAGGGCGGGGCGAAGGATCGCCAACGCCTGCTCGACCTCATCGGTGCAGCCGGCGCAGCCCTCCACCTCGCAGCGGTCGCCAGCGAGGATCGCCGACGCCTCGAACACCGCCTCGGCGAACGCGTAGTGGCGCGGATCGTGCTCCGCTGTCTCGTTCTTCTCCGTCATCGTGTCCCCGGAACAGACGGGCAACGCTCATGCGAGCCTTGACCGCTGTTCGTCCACACCAAGTCCCAGCTGCTGCAGCGGGTCTGGGACCACCACCCGCACGCGACGCGCTCGCGCACGATCGACTCGCACGCCTGCCGGCTGCGGCGCAAGCTGAGCGCCCACGGCGACGCCTTCGTGGTCAACGTCTGGGGCGTCGGCTACCGGCTCGTCGACGGCGCGGCGCCGCGACGGGCCCTGGAGCTGGAGCTGGCGGCGTGAGCGCGCTGGTCGGCAGCGGCTGGCTGGTGGCCGTGGTCGCCGTCGGCCTGCTCGGCCACGAGCGGCGGGCCGCCCGTCGGACGGCCGAGCGGGTCGTCCGCGCCTGCCACGAGCTGCGGGGGCCGTTGACGACGGTGCTGCTGGCCCTCGACCGGCCGCCGGCGCGTCCGGGCGACCTGGCGCGGGCGGTCGCGACCGAGCTGGTGCGGGCGCGGCGGGCCTGCGACGAGGTCAGCGCCGCCGCGGCCCGCCGGCGGGCGCCGGACGAGCGGCGGCCGGTCGACGTGGCCGAGCTGGCTCGCGGCCTGGCGGCGGCCCACGACGCGGCCGCCCGGTCGGTCGGGCGGCGGGTCCGGTTCAGCGGCGGTCCGGCGGTCGTCCTCGGCGACCGGGCACGGCTGGCGCAGGCGATCGGCAACCTGATCCACAACGCGATCGAGCACGGCGCGGGCACCGTCACGGTGGCGACGCGAGCGACTGCGGTGGCGGTCCGGATCGAGGTCTGCGACCAGGGTCCGGGGCTGCCGGTGCCGGTCGCCGCGCTGATGCGGCGGCCGCGGCGAGGCCAGCGCGGTCGCGGGATGCGGATCGTCCGCGACGCGCTGGCCGCCCACGGCGGCACGCTACGGGCCGGTCCGTCGCCGTCGGGGGCGCGGTTGATCGCCGAGCTGCCGCGGCTGGGCGACGGGCTGCGGGCGGTGGCGCGGTGACCCGGCGACGGCGGGCGCTGCTCGCCCTCGGCCTGGCGATCGTGCTCGGCAGCCTCGCGGCCGGCGACGTCGGGCGGCGCGAGCGGGCGCTGCGGCGGGCGATCGGTCCGGTCGTCCCGGTGGTGGTCGCCGAGCGGGCCTTGCCGGGCGGCGAGCCGGTCGATCCGGCGCGGTTGGGCCTGCGACGGGTGCCGTTGCGCTACGCCCCGGCGGCGCGGCTGGCCGATCCGCGGGCGCTGCTGGGACGCCGGCCGCGGGTGTCGGTGCCGGCCGGCACCGACCTCTCGCTGGCGCTGGTCGACGGCGGCGGCGGTCCGCGGCTGCGGCCCGGCGAGCGGATCGCCGAGATCGTCGCGATCGGCGATCCGCGGCTGGTCCAGCCGGGCGGGCGGGTCGACCTGCTGGTCACCCGCGAGCAGGAGGGCCGCGGAGGCGGCACGCGGCTGGCGCTCGAGGACGCCGAGGTGCTGCGGGTGCGGCCGGCGCCGGCGGGCGCGGGGGAGGAGGCCGCCGGCGAGCGGATCGCGGTCTCGCTGCGGGTCGACGTTCGCCAGGCGGTCTACCTGGCCGCGGCCCAGAACTTCGCCAGCGAGCTGCGAGTGCTGCCGCGCGGGGCCGACGACGATCGCCGCGGGGCTCAGGGGACGGCGGCGGGCGCGGGGCTGGAGGGCGTGCGGTGAGCGTCCACCGGCGGATCGCCGACGACCTCCACCGGCGGGTGGTGTCGCTCGCGGCGCGGCCGGCGGTCGACGGGGTGGGGGCCGCGCCCGAGGCGCTGCTGGAGCGGGTGCTGCGCGACGAGGCGCCGCTGCTGCCGCCGGAGGACCGCGACGAGGTGCGGCGGCTGCTGGTCGAGCGGACGGTCGGCCTGGGGCCGCTCGATTCGCTGCTCGACGACCCGACGATCGACGAGATCATGGTCTCGGGCCGCGGTCCGGTCTGGATCGAGCGTCGGGGCCGGTTGGAGCCGACGGCGGTCCGCTTCGCCGACGAGCAGGAGCTGCGGCACGCGATCGAGCGGATGCTGACCGCCGCCGGGCGGCGGGCAGATCGCGCCGAGCCGCTCTGCGACGCGCGGCTGGCGGACGGGTCGCGGGTCCACGTGGCGCTGCCGCCGGTGGCGGTCGACGGACCGGCGGTGACGATCCGCCGCTTCCGGGCCCGGCGCTGGACGGTGGCGGAGCTGGTCGAGGACGGCAGCTGGAGCGCGGCGGTGGCCGACGCGATCGGCGAGGTGGTCGACCAGCGGCGCTCGATCCTGGTCAGCGGCGGGACGGGTACGGGCAAGACGACGACGCTGGGAGCGATCGCCGGCCTGCTGGCGCCGGAGGAGCGGATCGTGACGGTCGAGGACACGGCCGAGCTGCGGCTGCCGCAGCCGCACGTGGTGCGGTTGGAGGCGCGGCCGGGACTGGCGGGTGGGCATGCTGCGGTGACGATCCGCGACCTCGTGCGCAACGCGTTGCGGATGCGCCCCGACCGGATCGTCGTCGGCGAGGTCCGTGGCGGCGAGGCGCTGGACATGGTGCTGGCGATGACGACGGGCCACGACGGCTCGCTGTCGACGATCCACGCCCGCTCGCCCGAGGCAGCGCTGCGGCGGCTGGAGACGCTCTGCCTGATGGCCGACAGCGGCCTGCCCCACGCGGCGATCCGGCGCTTGATCGGCGATGCGATCGGCCTGGTCGTGCAGCAGGCCCGCCAGCCCGACGGTCGCCGGCGGGTGGTCGCGATCGCGTGGGTCGAGGCGACGGCCGGTGGCTGGCGGCTGCGTGATCGGGCGGTGGGGACGTGACGGTGGCGGTGCTGCTGGCCGCCTTGGCGGGCGGGCTGCTGGCGGTGGCGATCGTCACCGCGGCGCCCGAGCTGGTGCGGGTGGTCGTCGTGGTCCGGGCACGCTGGGGTACGGCGGGATCGCTCGACCGCTGGGATCGGGCGGTGCCGGGGGCGGCGGTGGCCGGGTCGCTGCTGGTGCTGGTCGGGGCGCCCGCGGTCGGGGTGCTGGTGGCCGGCGGACCGCTGACGGCTCGGACGCTCGGGCGTCGTCGGGTCGGCCGGCGACGGGCGGCCGTCGCCCGTGGAGCACCGGCCGTGGCGCGAGCGATCGCAGACGCGCTCGACGCCGGCCACGGGGTCCGGCGGGCGTTGCTGGAGGCGGCGGGGACCGCGGGCCCGGCGGGACCGGCCGCCGACGAGCTGCGGCGGGTGGCCGCGCGGCTGCAGGCGGGCGATCCGCTGCCGGCGGCGTTGGCGGCGTGGCGAGCCCGGGCCTCGGAGCCGGCCCACGCCACCGTCGTCGCCGGTCTGCTGCTGCACGGCGAGGCGGGCGGTGAGCTGGCCGACGTCCTGCGTCAGCAGGCCGACGCCCTCGAACGGGCGCGCCGGGCCACCGCCGAGGCCGACAGCGCGACCGTCCAGGCCCGGACGGCGGCCCGGATCGTCGGCGGGATCCCGGTGGTGATCGCGGTCGGCGCCGCGCTCTTCGCGCCGGCGGCGGTGCGGGCGATCACCGCCACGCCGCTCGGGGTCGCGCTGGTGACCGGCGCGGTGCTGCTCCAGGTCGCCGCGACCGTCGCCGTCCGACGGCTGACCGCGGGGCTGGTCCGGTGAGCGCCGTCCTCCTCGCGGCCCTCGCCGGGGCGACCGGCGGTGCCGCGATCGGCGACCTGCTGGCCTCGCGCGCGGTGCGGCGCGCCGATCGGCGGAGCGGGGCGGACTGGGCGGTGGGCCGGACCGGCCACGCCGGTTCGGGCGGTGCGGCGGGGCTGGGCGAACTGGCGGACCTGACCGGCCCAGCGGACTGGGCGGACAACGCTGGCCGGACCGGCGTGGCTGGCTCGACCGGCGTGGCCAGCCCTCCGGGTCTGATCGGCCCGGCGTGGCCCACCGGCCCGACCAGCCCGGCAGGCCCGACCGACCGCGACGACCTCACCGCCCCACCCGACCTCGGCGGCCTCGGCGCGATCGTCCGCGTCGGTCGTCGGCTCGGCGGCCGCGTGGGGGCCCGGTGGCCCGGTCCTCCCGGCTCGGCGGCGCGGCTCGAGGCGGCCGGTCTCTCGCCGGCGGTCGCGCCGGCTGACCTGGCCGCGCTGCGGGGCGCCGGGCTCGTCGTCGGGATCGCCGGAGCCGTCGTGCTCGGGTCGGCCGCCGGCAGCGCCGGTCTGCTGCTCGCCGCCGTCGCTCCGGTCGCGCTGGTCCTCGTCCCCGAGCTGCTGATCCGGCGGCGGATCGAGCGGCGCGCGGCCCTGATGCTGGGGGAGCTGCCCGACGCGATCGACCTGCTGCGGATCGCGCTCCGGGGCGGGCCGCTGCCCGACGCGATCGCCGCCGTCGGCACGCACCAGCAGGGGCTGCTCGGCGGCGAGCTGCGGCGGGCCGCGGCCGAGGTCCGGCTCGGCGTGCCCTGCGAGACCGCCCTCGTCCGCCTGCGCCGGCGCTGCCCGGCCGAGGGCGCCGGCGAGCTGCTGGCCGTCCTGCTGCGCGTCCACCGCCACGGCGGCTCGGCCACCGCCGGCCTCTCCGCCCTCGGCGAAGACCTGCGGGCCCGCCGCGCCCGCGCCGCGATCGACCGGGCCGCCCGCGCCGCGCCGAAGGTCCAGCTCGTCGTCGCCCTGCTGCTGGTGCCCGCGGCGATGCTGCTGATCGCCGCCGTCCTGCTCCAGCTCCAGCGGGGCTGAACCGGGGCGCGCTTGGAACCGCAGCGGTTCGAAACGCGCCCCGGTCGGGGTCGGGGTCGGGCTAGCGGGAGCTGGCGCCGCTCGACCCGCTCGCCGGCGGGCCGTACTTCAGGACCACGCTGCCGCGCCAGGTCGTCGCGCCGGTGCTCTGCGAGCCGGCCGTCAGCAGCTGCAGCCGCCGCACCACCTGCAGCACGCCCTCGAAGCGGCCCATCGGCAGGCTGCCCAGCAGGTCGGCGATCCGGCGGGCGTTGAGCAGCAGCTGCGGCTTCGTCCCGCCCAGCGCCTCCTGGGCCTCGCGGTAGATCGGGTCGTCGCCCAGCCGGCCCTTCGGCTGCAGCGCGCCGGCCACCGAGTCGGGGCCGAGCCCGACCGCCACCTTGTCGCCGGAGACGGCCGCCGCCACCTGCAGCGGCAGGCCGCTGAACTGGCCGACGACGCCCTTCTGCGCCCCGGCGATGTCGCGCGGCTGCGGACGCAGGCCCTTCTCGCGCAGGACGTCGGTCAACGCCGTCAGGAAGCGATCCGCCGCGCCGGCGTCCTTGGCCTGGACCACGACCGCGCCGCCGAGGCTGAGCAGGCTGTCGCCGCGGGCGCCGAGCGTCACCGAACGGATCCCGTCGAGATCCTCCAGCAGCTGGTCGGGCAGGCGGACGCCGAGCAGCTCGCCGAGCCCGCGCACCGTCTCCTTCGGATCCTCGCCCTTGGCCTTGCCCTCGACCCCGCCGCCGGCGAGGCCGCCGAGCAGCCCCGACCGCAGGTCGCCGAGGCCCGCGCCCAGCCACGAGCCGGACGGCAGCGCCGCCACGGCGTCCGCGCCGCCGCCGGCCGCGCCACCGGCGCCCTCCGGCTGGGTGCCGCCGCTCTGGATCGCGATCCGGCCCGGGGTGGCCTCGGCCGCCAGGGCCAGGGTCGCGTCGATGTTCGGCATCGCGGCGCCGAGGCCCAGCGCGCCGCGGTCACCGTGGTCGCCGCGGCCGCCGTGGCGCTTGCCGATCCCGGCCCGGTTCAGGACCTCGGCGTCGACCGAGCCGCTCAGTTCCTCCAGCAGCCCGTCGAGCACCTGCGCGTGCCGCAGGTCGACCCACGCGACGGCGAGCGGATCGGTCGCGCGCACCTGGCCGATCGCGCCGCGGTAGCGGGCCGCACCGGCCAGGTCGTCGCCGGCGCCGGCGGCGATCGCCTGGCGGACCGCGTCCTCCTTGCCGATCGAGAGCGTCCGGTCGCCGATCCAGACCGTCAGCGGGTCCTTGTCGTCGCCCCGCTCGCGATAGACCTCCTGGCCGTCGACGTCGAGCTTCGTGCCCTTGCGCAGCTCCGGCCCGAGCGCCGCGCGGAGCGCGTTCGCGTCGCGGACCTCGGCCACCAGCGCGCCGGACGCCGTCGGGCCGTCGCCCCGGCCCTTCGCCGGCCGCTCGATCAGGAAGCCGCCGACGTGGTCGCCGAGGTGGGGGAGCACGTCGGCCTGGAAGCGCTTGCCGTCGGGCGCCAGGTCGTCCAGGTCCAGCTCGTCGATCAGGGCCTTGCCGGGATCGGCGATCCCGAGCGCCTTCGAGACCTCGAGCACGCCCGCCTTCGTGTCGCCCTCGGGACGGATGTCGCCCTGCGCGAAGGCGACCGCCGTCGCCGGCACGTCGTCGGCCAGCGCGGCTTGGACCGGAGCGCCCGTCGTCGGCGCCGCGGCGGTGGTGGTCGGGTCCTTGCCGTCGTCGCCGCAACCGGAAACGGCCAGCGCGCCCGCCGCCAGGGCGGCCAGCGACGCGTGGCGAAGGGCGGGACGGGACGGAAGCAGCGAGCTCATAGGGGATCTCCGGGCCGGCGGGGCCTGTCGCGGATCCCCTGATCGTACGGGCTCGGGCCCGGCCGAGGACCGGTCCGTCGCCGCGGGCACCCCACGCCGCCCCCGCGAGTGGCCCCACCGTGCCCCACCGGATGCCCCACAACGCCCCACCGCGAGCCCCGAAAGTCGCAACTAGCGAGGTCTCCGGACGGATCCTGACGCGCGTTGGCGCGAAAGCGTCCACGAACGGGTGTTCGTCCTTCCCCTGCAACGAACCCTGCGAGGGGCTCCGAAGGATGCCGAAAGGTGGGCGAAACATACGGTGCAGACGGTGATTACGTCCACCGAACAGGTGTTCCGCCGGAACCGGTGGTATCGCCGAGTGGGGCGAACGTCCAGATCGGTGGTGCAGAGTGGGTTGAAGTGGGGTATGTTGCCCCCAGCGAGTCGGGCCGGGAGCGGTTCCTCCCACCGCTTCCGGCCCGGCTCGCACCGGTCAATCCGCCGGTCCCGCCGTGAGCGATCTGCAGCTCCAGTCCCAGTTCGAGCTCACGCTCGACGCCAAGAACCGCCTGACGATCCCGGCGCGGTTCCGCGATCCCTTCAAGGCCGGACTGGTCCTCGTTCGCTCGCACGACGTCCCCGCCGTCGGGGTCGAGCCGCTGGCCGACTACCGTGAGTTCGTGCAGCAGTCGCTCGCCGGACGCCACCCGCTCGATCCCGCCACGCGCCAGATCGAGCGCTTCCTCAACTCCGCCGCCACCCCGGCCGAGCTCGACGGCCAGGGCCGGGTGACCGTCTCCCCGTCGCTGCTCGAGCACGCCCGGATCAGCGGCAAGGACGTGCTGCTGGTCGGCAGCGGCCGTCGCTTCGAGCTCTGGGACCGCGAGCAGTGGGCCGGCTACGCGCCGACGCTCCAGGACGCGATGCTGGAGATCGGCAACGCGATCGGCGCCTCCGGCTTCGCGCCGGGCCCGGGGCTCGCTCCCGGCGGCCCGACGGGCGGGGCCTAGGCGATGACGGAGTCGGCTCCGCACCTGCCGGTGCTCGCCGACGAGACGCTGGCCCTGCTGGATCCCCGGCCGGGCGAGACGATCGTCGACGCGACCTTCGGCGCCGGCGGCCACGCGCGGCTGGTGGCCGAGCGGCTGGGCCCCACGGGCACGCTGGTGGTGGTCGACCGCGACCCGGTGGCGCTGGCGATCGCCGAGCGGTTCGCCGCCGAGGTCGCCTGCCGCGTCCGGATCGTCGCGGCCCCGTTCGCCGACGCGCTCGAGGGCCTGGCCGAGGAAGGGTTCACGGCCGACGGGGCGTACTTCGACCTCGGCATGTCCTCGATGCAGATCGACGAAGCTCCGCGCGGCTTCGCCTACACCCGCGACGCTCCCCTCGACATGCGTATGGGGGTGGGACGGTCGGACGCGGGCGAGGATCCCCAGATCTCGGCCGCCGACGTGGTCGCCAACTGGTCGGAGCGCGACCTGGCGCACGCGCTGCGGACCTACGGCGAGGAGCGCAACGCCGGTCGGATCGCCCGCGCGATCGTCCGCGAGCGCGAGCGGGAGCCGATCGCCACCACCAGCCGGTTGGTCGACGTCGTCACCGAGGCGACCCCGACCCCGCAGCGGTTCGCGGGCGGCCACCCGGCCAAGCGGACCTTCCAGGCGCTGCGGATCGTCGTCAACGACGAGCTGGGCCAGATCGACCGCGCGCTGCCGGCGGCCTGGCGGCTGCTGCGGACCGGCGGCCGGCTGGTCGCCATCAGCTTCCACTCGCTCGAGGACCGCCGCGTCAAGCGGTTCCTCGCCGATCGCACCCAGGGCTGCATCTGCCCGCCCGACCTGCCGGTCTGCGGCTGCGGCCGGACGCCCGAGGCCGAGCTGCTGTCGAAGCGCTCGATCGCGCCCTCGGCCGAGGAACAGGAGCGCAACCCGCGCTCGCGCTCGGCCCGCGTCCGCGGCGCCCGCCGGATCCAGGTGACCGCATGAGCGCGATGCCCGCCGAGCGGCTGCCGCCGCGCCGCCGCCCGGACGCACCGCCGAGCCGGCCGTCGCGTCCCGCCGCCCGCCCGAGCGGCGGTCGTCCGGCGGGCCGTCCGACCCGCGGCCCGGTCGCGAAGCCGAAGTCGAAGCCCGCCGCTCGGAAGGGCCGGCCGGTGCCCCGTGGGCGCAAGCGAGCGGCCTCGGCGGCGCCCGCCCAGCCGCTCGGATCGCGGCTGCTGATCGCCCTGGCGCGGCTGGCGGCGCTGCCGCTGCGCGTCGCGGTGCTGCTGCTCTCGCGGATCACCGGCGGCCGGCCGTGGCTGGCGCTGATCCTCCTGCTCGGCTGCGGCGTGATCGCGCTCCACGCGCAGACGCTCCAGATCAACCGCACGGTCGTCGACCGCGAGCAGCGCGTGGCGCAGCTGGAGCGGAGCACGGCCAGCCTGCGGTCCGAGGTGGTTCAGCTGGGCTCGCCCGACCGCGTCAGCCGCTACGGGCGCGAGCAGGGCCTGGTGATGCCGGATCCGGCCGGGATCGGCTACCTCAGCGCGCGTGGGGTCGATCCGAACCGGGCCGCGCAGGGGATCGCGCCGCCCTCGGAGAGCTGGAAGCCGGCCCCCGGGATCTCGGCCCAGAACGGCGACGAGCTGCCGGTGCCCCCGAACGGCGTCGCGGCGCCGAACGCCGCGGGCGGAGCGGGCGCGGGGACGGGGACCGCCACGACCCCGCAGACCGGGACGGGAACTGGTGCGACCGGCACGGGGACCGCCGGGACGACCGGCGCGACCGGGGCGGCGGGCGCGCGCTCGACGCCCGGCGACGCCGCGGGCGGTGCGGCTCCGAGCACCGGCGAGACCGGCACGGGCGCCGGGACGGGCGCGGGAACGGGGACCGGGACCGGCGCGACCGGCACCGGGACGGGCACGGGTACCGGCACCGGCGGGACCGGCACCGGGACGGGCACCGGCGGGACGGGCACCGGCGCCACTGGCACCGGGGCGGGCACCACCGGCACCGGCGGGACGACCACCGGGACCCCGTAGGAACCGGGCGCGCCCCGGGACCGCTCGCGGTCGCTGCGCCGACCGCCAGCCGCCGACCACGACCAGGCCCACCGGCCCCCACCGGACCGCCTCCACCGAACCGCCACCGAGACCCCCACCAACCCTCCCGACACGCCACGATCGAGCCCCCGCCTCGACCGCGGAAGGACCCCCGTCGCCGGCGGCGAACGTCGGGTTATGTACGCCGATCGCCGCCTGCGCGTGCTGTTCTCGATCGCCATGGCCCTGCTCGTGATCGCGGGGGGCCGCTCGATCTGGTTCGCACTGGCCAAGGCCGACACGCTCAGCGCCGCCGCCCGCGGGCAGCAGACGATCACCCGCGAGGTCCTGGCCCTGCGCGGCGAGATCCAGGACCGCTACGGCGATCCGCTGGCGATCAGCGAGCCGGCCGACGACGTCGCCGTCAGCCCGCGGGCGGTCACCGAGCAGCTGACCCTGAAGCCGCCGCAGCGACCGCAGCAGCTGGCCGACCTGGTGGCCAGCGAGCTCGACCTGCCCGAGGACGAGGTGCTGAAGAAGCTGACCGCCAACGCCGGCTACGTGCGCCTCGGCCGCAGCATTCCCGACCGCAAGGTCCAGGCGCTGCGCGAGCGGGCCGCGAAGATGGGCATCAGCCTCGCCGCCCTGACCTTCGAGCCCCGCAACCGCCGCCGCTACCCCTCCGGGCCGCTCGCCGGCCAGCTGCTGGGCGCCTACGGCGACGACGACCGCGCCCTCGCCGGCCTCGAGGTCGCCTACGACCGCTCGCTGCGCGGCACCTACGGCAGCGAGCTGGAGACCCGCTCGCAGACGGGCAGCGCGCTGCGGACCGTCACCGAGCGCCAGATGGTCCCCGGCCGCGACGTCCGCCTGACCCTCGACTCGCGCCTGCAGGCCGTCACCGAGGAGGCGCTGCAGGAGCTGGGCCAGACCTACCGGCCGAAGAAGGCGACCGCGATCGTGATGCGGCCCGACGGCGAGATCCTGTCGATGGCCAACTGGCCGCGGGTCGACCCGAACGCGCCCGGCGAGTCGCCGCAGTGGGCGAAGGCCAACCAGGCCACCAGCTTCACCTACGAGCCGGGCTCGACCTTCAAGGCGGTCGCCGTCGGCGGCGCGCTCCAGGACGGCACCGTCAACCCGACCAGCCAGTTCACCGTCCCGTACTCGATCCAGGTCGCCGACCGCGTGATCAAGGACTCGCACGGCCACGGCACCGAGGTGATGACGCCGGGGCAGATCCTGGCCCAGTCCTCGAACGTCGGCACGATCCAGATCGGCCAGAAGCTCGGGGCCAAGCGCTTCGACGGCTGGATGCGGCGGTTCGGCTTCGGCCAGCCGTCGGGGCTCGGCTGGCCCGGCGAGGAGCGGGGCCTGCTGCTGCCGGTCGAGAAGTACTCCGGCTCGACGATGGGCAACCTGCCGATCGGCCAGGGCCAGCTGGTGACCCCGATCCAGATCGCCAACCTCTACGCCACGATCGCCAACGGCGGCGTCCTCCGCCACCCGTCGCTCGTCCGCGAGGTCGGCGGCAAGCGGGTCGAGCGGCCGGCCGGCAAGCGGATCCTGCGGCCGACGGTGGCCAAGGAGCTGCGGGGGATGCTGGCGGGCGTCTTCGAGGCCGGCGGCACCGCCTCGGCGGTCAAGGTCCCCGGCTACCAGCTGGCGGGCAAGACCGGCACCTCGAACGTCTTCGACGTCAAGCAGGGCGAGTACGTCGAGAACCGCAACGTGGCCTCGATCGCGGGCTTCGCCCCGGCCAGCAACCCGAAGCTGGTGATCGTCGTCGTGGCCGACGAGCCGGCCGGCGGCGGCTACGGCGCGACGGTCGCCGGTCCGGCCTTCGGCGACATCGCCCGCTTCGCCCTCCAGTACCTGAAGATCCCGCCGAAGTAGCCGTGCGTACTGCGTCCTCCGGTGATCGCCCGCGGTGACGGGCGATCGCGGGCGCGGTTGGCGATCATTGCCCTCCGCGCAACGATCGTCGACGGCCGGCGGAGCCGTCGTGCCGCCACCCCGACCAACTAGGCTGCGGTGCGGATGAGGCTCGGAGACCTGTTCGACCAGGCGCCGCGCGAGGCCGCGGACACGCCGGTCTCCGCGCTGGCCTACGACGACCGCCGCGTCGGCGACGGCACGGCGTTCTTCTGCGTCCGCGGGTTCACCCGCGACGGCCACGACTTCGCCCCCCAGGCGGTCGCGGCGGGGGCGGCGGCGCTGGTCGTCGACCACCCGCTCGGCAGCGGGATCCCCGAGGTCGTGGTGCCCGACGTCCGGGCCGCGATGGCCCCCGCCGCCGCCCGCCTGGCCGGCGACCCGACGGCGCGCCTGACGACGGTCGGGATCACCGGCACCAACGGCAAGACCACCACCGCCTTCCTGATCCGCCAGCTGCTCGAGGCCGGCGGCCGCCAGACCGGCCTGCTGGGCACCGTCACCCAGGTCGTCGGCGGCCGCGAGCGCGACGCCGGCCGCACCACGCCCGAGGCGATCGACCTGCAGCCGACCTTCGCCGAGATGCTGGCCGGCGGCGACGCGGCCTGCGTGATGGAGGTCTCCTCCCACGCGCTGGCCCTCGGCCGCGCCGACGCGATCCACTGGGCGGCGGCGGTCTTCACCAACCTGACCCAGGACCACCTGGACTTCCACCCCGACATGGAGGACTACTTCGCCGCCAAGGCGCGGCTGTTCTCCGCCGCGGGGAGCGCGCCGAAGGTGGTCGACGTCGACGACCCCTACGGCCGCCGGCTGGCCGAGGCCCACCCCGACGCGATCACGGTCGCGCTCGACGCCCCCGACGCCCGGATCCGCGCCACCGACGTGGTCTCCGACCTCCGCGGCAGCCGCTTCGTCGTCGACGGCCGTCCGCTGCGGACGCCGCTGACCGGCCGCTTCAACGTCCGCAATGCGCTCCAGGCCTACGTGGTGGCCCGCGCGCTGGGGGTCGACGAGGAGACCGCCGCCGCGGCGTTGGCCCGTGCCGGGCGGGTGCCCGGGCGGCTGGAGCCGGTCGACGCCGGCCAGCCGTTCGCCGTGCTGGTCGACTACGCCCACACGCCCGACTCGCTGGAGAACGTGCTGGCCGCGGCCCGCGGGGTCGTGCGCGAGGCCGGCCGCGGGCGGGTGCTCTGCGTCTTCGGCTGCGGCGGCGACCGCGACCGCGGCAAGCGCCCGCTGATGGGGGCGATCGCCGGCCGCGACGCCGACGTGGCGATCGCCACCTCCGACAACCCCCGCAGCGAGGATCCGGCCGCGATCCTCGACGAGGTGCTGGCCGGGATGGGCGACGCGACCGCGACCGTCGAGCGGATCGAGGACCGCCAGGCCGCGATCGAGCGGGCGGTGGCGCTGGCCGGCCCCGGCGACGTGGTGCTGCTGGCCGGCAAGGGCCACGAGCACGGCCAGACCTTCGCCGACCGCACGATCCCCTTCGACGACGTGGCCGTCGCCCGTGAGGCGCTGGCCGCCGTCGGCTACCCGACCACGGAGGCCGCCCGTGCGTGACCAGGACGCCCGCTGGATCGCCGCCGTGGCCGGGGCCGAGCTCCACCGCGACATCGCCGACGGCGCCGACGGTCCAGGCCCCTCGCGGGTCGCGATCGATTCCCGCGCCGGCCGGGTCGGTCCCGGCGACCTCTTCGTCGGGATCCCGGGCGAGCGGGTCGACGGCGGCCGCTTCGCCGCCGACGCGCTGGCCGCCGGCGCCTGGGGCGTGCTGGTCCGCCCCGAGCACGCCGCCGCGGCCGCCGCCGGCACCAGCGGGGCGATCCTGCTGGCCGACGACCCCGCCGCGGCCCTCGGGCGGCTGGCGACCGCCTGGCGCCGCGAGCTGGGCGCGACCGTCGTCGGCGTCACCGGCTCGGTCGGCAAGACCTCGACCAAGGACCTGCTGGCGGCGATCCTCGCCCCGCAGCGGCGGACCGTCGCCACCGACGCCAACCTCAACACCGAGATCGGGCTGCCGCTGACGGTGCTCGGCGCGCCGGCCGGGACCGAGGTGCTGGTGCTGGAGATGGCGATGCGCGGGGCCGGCCAGATCGCCGAGCTGGCCCGGATCGCCGAGCCCGACGTCGCGATCGTGACCAACGTCGCCCCGGTCCACGTCGAGCTGCTCGGCTCGCTGCAGGCGATCGCCGACGCCAAGGCCGAGCTGCTGCACGGGCTGGTGCCCGGCGGGACCGCGATCGTCCCCGTCGACGAGCCGCGGCTCGACCGCCACCGCCCGCACGGGGTCGCGATCACCACCTTCGGGCCGGCCGGCTCGGGCGCCGACGTCGCGCCCGACCGTCCCGACTGGCCGGATTTCCAGCTCGACGGCGACGTCTCGCCGACGCTGCTGCGCAACCTGCCGGCCGCGGTCGCCGCCGCGCGCGCGGTCGGGGTCGAGCCGGCGGGGCGGATCGCGCCGCGGATCTCGGCCCTCCGCGGCGAGCGGCTGCACCTGGCCGGGGACGTGGTCGTCGTCGTCGACTGCTACAACGCCAACCCGATGTCGGTCACCGCCGCATTGGACGACCTGGCCGCCACGGCCTCCGGACGCCGCGTGGCGGTGCTCGGGGACATGCTGGAGCTCGGTCCCGACGAGCGCCGCTACCACGCGGAGATCGGCGCCCACGCCCGTGACGCGGGGGTCGAGGTGCTGGTCGCGGTCGGCGACCTCAGCCGCCACACCGGCACCGGCTTCGCCGGGGCGGTCCACTGGGTGCCCGACGCCGCGGCCGCCGCCGAGCTGCTGCCGCGGGTGCTCGAGCCGGGCGACACCGTGCTGCTGAAGGCGTCGCGGGGGATCGGCCTGGAGCGGGTCGCCGCGGCGCTGACCGACGGCGACCGCCGCCACGAGGAGGCCTGAGCCGTGGGCGAGATCCTGATCGGCGGCACCGCCGCGATGCTGATCTGCGTCTTCCTGGCGCCGCGCTTCATCGAGTGGCTGCGCGAGCAGTCGTTCGGGCAGTACATCCGCGAGGAGGGGCCCGAGGGCCACAAGACGAAGGCCGGCACGCCGACGATGGGCGGGCTGATCATCTTCGTCTCGATCTCGGTCCCGTTCCTGATCCTCAGCGACTACGACTGGCGGGCGGTCGGCGTCTTCGCGGCCGGGATCGGCCTGGCCGCGGTCGGCTTCGTCGACGACTGGACGAAGGTGATCCGCAAGCGGTCGCTGGGCCTGAGCGGCAAGGCGAAGCTCGTCTCGATGGTCGCGATCTCGCTGCTGCTCTGGTACATCGCGACCGAGCAGGCGGGGCTGCAGCCGACCGTCCGGATCCGCTCGCTCGACCTGACGATCGACCTCGGGCCGCTCTACCCGGTCTGGATCTACCTGGTGGTGGCGTTCATCTCGAACGCGGTCAACCTGACCGACGGGCTCGACGGGCTGGCGGCGGGCGTCTCGGCGATCGTCTTCACCGCCTACATCGGGATCACCTACCGGGCGACCGGGGCGACCGACCTGGCGCTGCTGGCCGCCTGCGCGACCGGCGGCTGCGTGGGCTTCCTCTGGTACAACGCCCACCCGGCGACGGTCTTCATGGGCGACACCGGATCGCTCGGGCTCGGCGGCCTGGTCGCGGGGCTGGCGATCATGACCAAGACCGAGGAGCTGCTGCTGATCATCGGCGGCATCTTCGTGGTCGAGGCGCTGTCGGTGATCGTCCAGGTCTTCTCGTTCAAGACCTTCCGCAAGCGGGTCTTCCTGATGGCGCCGCTCCACCACCACTTCGAGATGAAGGCCTGGTCGGAGACGAAGATCATCCTCCGCTTCTGGATCATCGCGATCGCCTGCTCGGCGATCGGCTTCACGCTCTACGTGCAGTCGATCAAGTAGCGGCGGGGCGCCTCGACCGCGGGTCGGGGGAGGGTTCATATCCCGGGCGGCGAACGTGCAGCCGATGCCGCCCCTTCGTCGTGCCCCCGAACTCCGCCGCGAGTACGAGCGCCTGCTGAGCGTCGTGCTCGTGCTGGTCGTGCTCGGCGCGATCTGGGTCTACAGCGCCTCCAGCTCCGAGCAGATCCTGCAGGGCGGGGGCGACGGGACCAGCTTCCTGATCCGCTACGTGATGTTCGGCGCGATCGGCTTCGCCGTGCTGGCGGCGGCCTCGCGGGCCGGCGTCGCGACGCTGCGGCGGCTGACGCTGCCGATGCTGGCCGTGGCGCTGGTGCTCTGCATGGCGGTGGTGGTGCCGGGGGTCGGACGGCAGGTGAACGGCGCCTACCGCTGGCTCGGCACCGGCGCGGTCGGCTTCCAGCCCTCCGAGCTGGCCAAGTTCTCGATGGTCGCGTTCCTGGCCCTGACGCTGTCGCAGCGCAAGCGGCCGATGGTCGAGTTCCGCGACGCGCTGCCCTACCTGGCGGTGCTCGGCGTCTTCGTGATGATCGTCGCCGGGCTCCAGCGCGACCTCGGGACGGCGATCGTGATCGCCGGCGCCAGCCTCTGCGTGATGGTCGCCTACGGGATGCCGCTGCGGTTCTTCATGCCGCTGGGCGGGATCGCCGGCGCCGGGCTGCTGGTGCTGGTGCTGATGCAGCCGTACCGGATGGCGCGGCTGACGAACTTCCTCTCGCCGTGGTCGGACGCGGCGGGCACCGGCTACCAGGCGACCCAGGGCCAGATCGCGATCGGCTCCGGCGGCTTCTTCGGCAACGGGCTCGGAAACTCGGTCCAGAAGGCCGAGTGGCTGCCCGAGGCCCACACCGACTTCATCCTCGCCGTGGTCGGCGAGGAACTGGGGGCGATCGGCGTCCTGATGCTGCTGTTCCTCTACGGCGCGGTCGCCTACCTGGGGCTGCGGATCGCCGACCGCACCAAGGGCACCTACCAGAAGCTGCTGGCGATCGGGATCACCGGCGTGATCGTCTGCCAGGCGCTGCTGAACGTCTGGGTGGTGCTGGGGATCTTCCCGCTGACCGGCGTCCCGCTGCCCTTCATCTCGTACGGCTCGACCAACCTGGTGGTGCTGCTGGCCGGGATCGGCGTGCTGCTGAACATCGCCCGCGGCACGCCCTACGTGGAGACCGCGGCCGACGCGCCCGATCCGGGCGGGCGGGGTTCGCGACGCCGGCGGCGACCGGCGCGGCCGAAGCCGAAGCCCGCGCCCCGGCGGCGTCCGCGGCCGGTCGCGCCGCGGCCGGCGCCGACCACGCCGTCGTTCGCGTCGGCCCGCGAGCTGGTCCGCGGCGGCCACCTGCGGCTGGTCGAGGAGGACGCGCGCGACGGCGCCCATACGTCACGATCCGCCCGTGACGGAGCGGACGATCGTGATCGCAGCCGGCGGGACCGCGGGGCACGTGGTGCCCGCGCTGGCGGTCGCCGACGCGCTGCGGGCTGAGGGCCACCGGGTCGTCGTCGTCGGCGGCGACCGCGAGGAGACGCGGCTGGTGCCCGAGGCGGGCTACGAGCTGCGCCAGATCGACGTCCAGGGGCTCAGCCGCTCGAACCCGCTGAAGGCGGCCCGGGCCGGCGGCAAGGCGGTCCGGGCGGCCGCGGCCGCCCGCCGGATCCTGCGCGAGCTGCGGCCGGACGCGGTGATGGGCGGCGGCGGCTACGTGGCCGGGGTCGTCGGGGCGGCGGCGGTCTCGCTGCGGATTCCGCTGGTGCTGACCGAGGCCGACAGCCACCTGGGGGTCTCCAACCGGCTGCTGCACGGCCGCGCGCGGCGGGTCTGCCTGGGCTTCCCGATCGCCGGCCGCGACGAGCCGACCTTCCGCGTGACCGGGCGGCCGGTGCCGCCGCCGTGGACCGACCGGGCGGCGGCGCGAGCCCATTTCGGCCTCGGCGACGAGCCGACGGTGCTCGTCTTCGGCGGCTCGCTCGGGGCCCGCAGCGTCAACGAGGCGGCGATCGCCGGGCTGACCGATCCGGCGGTCTCGGTGCTCCACGCCAGCGGCCGCCGCGACCACGAGGCGCTGGTCGACCGCGTGCCCGAGGGCGGCCACTACCGGCTCTTCGACTACCTGTCGCCGCTGAGCCGGGCGCTGGCGGCCAGCGACCTGGTCGTGGCCCGCTCGGGCGGCTCGATCGCCGAGGTCACCGCCCACGGCCGGCCGGCGATCCTCGTGCCCTACCCGCACGCCGCCGCCGACCACCAGACCGCCAACGCCCGCTGGATGGAGCAGCACGGCGCCGCGACGGTGATCGCCGACGGCGACCTGACGGCCGAGTCGCTGCGGCGGGCGGTCGACGGGCTGCTGGCCGATCCGGCGCGGCTGCGGGCGATGGGCGAGGCGTCGGCGGCGCTGGCCCGGCCCGACGCCGCCGCCGCGATCGCGGCCGAGGTGCTGGCCGCCGCGGCTGGCTGAGCCGCCGTCCCGCCTGGTCCTCCGACCGCTCATCGCTGCCGGGGAGCGGCGCCGCGGCGGCTGGGGCGGGCCGGCCCGCCCCTCACCGCCGCCGCGGA
>NZ_JAWZSQ010000022.1:0-97864 GCF_034096925.1 Patulibacter defluvii | reverse complement strand
GCCCGCGCCGGCGCCCGAGGCGCCTGCCGAGACGCCCGCGGCCGAGGCGCCGGCCCCCGAGCCCGCTGCTGAGGCACCCGCGCCGGAGCCGGCGGCGGAGGCCCCGGCGCCGGAGCCGGCCGCTGAGGCCCCCGCGGCGGAGCCCGCCGCTGAGGCGCCCGCCCCGGAGCCCCAGGCCGAGGCCCCCGCGCCCGATCCGGAGCCCGCGGCCGAAGCCCCGACTCCTGAGCCGGCCGCCGAGGCGCCCGCGCCTGCGGCGGAGACCCCCGCGCCGGAGCCGGCCGCCGAGGCCCCCGCCGCCGAGCCGTCCAGCGACAGCGGCAGCGAGGCCGCCGCGCCGGAGTCCGACGGCAGTGGCGAGGCGTCGGCCGCGACCGACGACGGTGGCGACGCCTCCGGCGCCGAGGCCGCCCCGGCCACGGCGGCCGCCGCCGGCTGAGCCCGGGCCGGCACTCGCCGGCCACCAGAACCCCAGCGCGCCCGGACGGCCGCTCGGACCTCGGTCCGGGCGGCCGTCGCGCCTTCCACGGCCAACGGCGCTCCCGCGAGTGCCGCGCAGGCGCCCGTCCTTCGCCTGCCCGACCGCCCCGCCTCCCGTCCACCGACCGCCCCCGCTTGCGCCCCACCCGCCGCCCCGCGAACCTGACCGCGGGACGCCCGATGACCGCACCTTCCCCGCCCCGATCGACCGGCCCAGCGATGGCCGTGGCCTGCGTCCTCGCGGTGGCCGTGGTGGCGGTCGTCGCCGCGCTGCTGGTCGACCACGTCTGCACCCACGCGCCGCCGCCGCTGGCCGCCGACGCGCGGCCCGTTCCCGGCAGCGCCCGCGCCTCCTACTGCGACGCGGCCGACCGCTGGCTGCTGCTGGTCGCGGCTCCGGTCCTGGCCGTCGCGCTGGCCAGCACGGCCCTCCGGCGGCGGCCGCCGGCCCTCGCCGCGGCGACCGTCCTCGTCTCCGCGGCGCTGCTGGCCAACGCCGTCCTCGCCGGGTCGCTCGATCCCTCGCTGACGATCTAGCCGGCCCCGAAACGACGAGACCCCCGTCCTCCGACGGGGGTCTCGATCGAGCGGAGCGACGGGGATTCGAACCCCGGAGGGAGCTTTCAACCCCCAACTCGCTTAGCAGGCGAGCGCCTTAAGCCACTCGGCCATCGCTCCTTGTGGGGCCGAGTCTAGCGGCCGTCGCCGGGGCTCGAAGCGTCCCCCGCCGCGAGCTCTCCGCGGGCACCCTCGGGCACGCCGTCGCCGGGCAGCACGAGGCCCGTCTCGTAGGCGTAGATCACCGCCTGGACGCGGCTCTGGAGGTCGAGCTTGGAGAGGATCCGGCCGACGTGGCTCTTGACCGTCGACTCCTCCAGGACGAGCGACGCCGCGATGCCGGCGTTCGACAGGCCGCGGGCGATCCCCAGCAGGACGTCGACCTCGCGCGGGGTCAGCTCGGCCAGCGCCGGGTCGTCGGAACGGGACGGCTCGACGGCGGCGAAGCGGTGGATCAGGCGCCGCGTCACGTCGGGCGCGATCAGGCCACCGCCGCCGTGGACCGCCCGCACGGCGTCGATGATCAGCTCCGGATCGGCGTCCTTCAGCAGGAAGCCCGACGCGCCCGCCCGCAGCGCGCCGAAGACGTACTCGTCGAGGTCGAAGGTCGTCACCACGATCACGTCGACCGGCGGGTCCAGGGCGCTCAGCCGCCGCGTCGCCTCGAGGCCGTCCATCCGCGGCATCCGGATGTCCATCAGCACCACGTCCGGCCGCCGGCGCTCCGCCTGGCCGACCGCGTCCGCCCCGTCGACCGCCTCGCCGACCACCTCGAAGCCCGGCTCCGACTCCAGGATCCCGCGCAGCCCGCGCCGCGCCAGCGGCTGGTCGTCGGCCACCAGCACCCGGATCGCGTCGCCGCTCACGCCGGCACCCCCGCACGGTCGTCGCTCTCGATCGGCAGCTCGGCGTCGACCCGCCAGCCGCCCTCGGCCCGCGGCCCCGCCAGCACCCGGCCGCCGACCAGCGCCGCCCGCTCGCGCATCCCCACCAGGCCCTGGCCGCGGCGCCCGCGACGGCTGGCGGCGGCGAAGACCCCGGCCGGCACCACGCCGGCGCTCGCGCCCTCGGCCCGCACCGGTCCCGGCCAGCCGTTGGGCTCGGCCGGCGCTCCCGCCCCGTGGTCCAGCACGTGCAGGTGGATCGCCCGCGCGCCGTAGCGGACCTGGACCTCGGCCTCGGCCGGCCGCGCGTGCTTGGCCACGTTCGTCAGCGCCTCCTGCACGATCCGGAACGCGCACTGCTCGACCGGATCGGGCAGCGGTCGCCGGTCGCCGGTGATCGCCAGCTGGACCGCAACGCCGCTGGCCCGGGTCGTCTCCACCAGGTGCTCCAGGCCGGTCAGGCTCGGCACCGGCGCGGTTCCGGTGCCGGCCGCGCCGTCGTCGTGCGAGCGCAGCATCCCGAGCGTCCGCCGGGTCTGGTCGAGCGCCTCGCGGCTGGAGCGGCGGATCGCCTCGAGCGCGTGGCGGGCCTCCTCGGCGTCCTCGGCCTTGCGGGCACCGGCGGCCGCCTGGAGGCTGATCGCGCTCAGGTGGTGGCCGACCACGTCGTGGACCTCGCGCGCGATCCGCACCCGCTCGTCGGCGACCGCCCGCTGGACCTCGGCGTCGCTCAGCTGCTCCAGCCGGTGGGCGTTGTCGCGGTACTGGTCGGCCAGCTCGCGCTCGCTGCGGATCGCCTCGCCGACCAGGCCCGGGACCGCGCCGCTGAAGAGCGAGAGGACGATCGCCGGCAGCGACCAGCCGAGGTCGTTGGCGTCGATCAGCAGCCCGAGCGAGGTCAGCGCGCCGCCGACCATGATCAGGACCGCCCGCCGCCGGGTGCCGAACTCGGCGGCGACGACGGCGGTCCAGGCGACCGCGATCTGGGCGGTCACCGCGGTGTGGTCGCCGACCAGCGCCAGCAGCGCGCCGAAGGCGACGATCAGCGCCGGCAGCGGCGCGATCCGGGCCACGAACACCGGCAGGATCGCGAGCAGCAGCAGCACGACGTCGATCGCCTGTGGCTCGCCCGCGCCCCAGCCGTCCTGGCGCCGCATCGTCGTGTCGGTGAAGAGCAGGGCGCTGATCACCAGCAGCGCGACCGCCATCACCGGCGACGCGATCCCGGTCCGCTGGAGCAGCGACCGGCGGAGCGTCGACCAGGGCAGGGGGCGGGTCACCCGTCGATCGTAGGGCGCGAGCGGCCCCACGGCGACCGCCGAAGGGCGGAACCCGGTTCGGCCCGGGGGAGGGGTCGCGGTCAGGCGTGGGGGACGACGGCGAGCGCGACCACGAGGTAGTGCGCCAGCGCGGCGACGATCACCAGCGCGTGGAAGATCTCGTGGTAGCCGAAGACCCGCGGGAACGGATCGGGCCGCTTGCCGGCGTAGATGATCGCGCCGGCGGTGTAGAGCAGCCCGCCGCCGATCAGGCCGACCGCCGGCCACGGGCCGAGGTCGCCGACCAGCTTCGGGAAGAGCGCCATCCCGGCCCAGCCGATCCCCAGGTAGATCGCGGCGCTGACCCACTTCGGGGCGCCGATCCAGAGCAGCTTGATCGTGATCCCGACCCCGGCCAGGCCCCAGGCGACGCTGAGGACGGTGGTCCGCAGCGGGCCCTCGAGCACGATCGCGGCGATCGGCGTGACGCTGCCGGCGACCATCACGAAGATCATCGAGTGGTCGAGCCGCCGCATCCAGGCGCGGGCGTTCGGCCGCCGCCAGTTGACCCGGTGGTAGATCGCGCTGACGGTGAAGAGGCCGACGATCGAGACCGCGTAGACCAGCGACGCGAGCCGGGCGTTGGCGTTCGGGGCCGAGAGCACCAGGAACGCCCCGGCGAAGGCCGCCACCACCGCCGCCCACTGGTGCAGCACACCGCGCATCCGCGGCTTGAGCACGGGCGTCGGCAGCGTCAGTGGCGAGGGTGCTTTGACCACCTCCCCATCTTACGCGCTGGAGGCGATCCCGACCACCGTTCGGTGCACGGGTGTACCGGCGGCCGTTCTGCCGCTGTCCGACGAGCTTCCCGGGCCCGCTCGCTACGCTCGACGCAGGCGTTTCGCGCCGCCCGCGCGGACGTGCCCTTCCCGACCCGAGGAGCCCCGGATGCTGTTCCGCCAGAAGGCTGCCGAGCTGATCGACCCGCAGGAGACGCTGCCGGGCCGCGAGCAGCTGATGCCGATCGTCGGCGACCACCCGGTCCTGGGTCGCCCGATCGTGCCGCCGCTGCCCGCCGGCAGCGAGCACGCGTTCTTCGGGATGGGCTGCTTCTGGGGCGCCGAGCGCGGCTTCTGGCAGACCTCCGGGGTGCTGGTGACCGCCGTCGGCTACCAGGGCGGGCAGACCCCGAACCCGACCTACGCCGAGGTCTGCTCGGGCCGCACCAACCACACCGAGGCGGTGCTGGTGGCGTGGGACCCGACGGCGATCGACTTCGAGGCGATCCTGCGGATCTTCTGGGAGGGCCACGACCCGACCCAGGGGATGCGCCAGGGCAACGACGTCGGCACCCAGTACCGCTCGGCGATCTACGCCACCAGCGACGAGCAGCTGGCCCAGGCCGAGATGTCGCGGACCAACTACCAGCGGGCCCTGACCGCCGGCGGCCACGGCCCGATCACGACCGAGATCCGCGGCGGCGCGGACGGTCCCGGCGCCTTCGGCGGGGCGCTGCTCGGCGGCGCGATCCCGTTCTTCTACGCCGAGCCCGACCACCAGGCCTACCTGCACAAGGTCCCGAACGGCTACTGCGGCCACGGCGAGACGGGCGTCAGCTGCCCGGTCGGGCTGGTCTCGGCCGGCTGACCGGCGCCGACGGCCGATGCCCGACGTCCTGATCTACGCCGACAGCGAGCGCACGCCGGAGCTGCGCCACGAGATCCCGGCCGCGGTCGGCGATCCGTTCCTCTACGGCGAGCGTGAGGGGCGGCCGTTCGCGGTCGTCTCGGCGCTCGACGCGGGGACGATCGGCCGCGCCCGGCCCGACCTGGAGCTGCTGCCGATCGAGCGCTACGGGGTCGACGAGCTGCTGGCTGCGGGCGTGCCGCGCTGGCAGGTCTACGTCGAGGCGTCGCTGCGGGCCGCCCGCGAGCAGGGGATCGTCGAGGCGGCCGTGCCGGCGGCCTTCCCGCTCGCCGTCGCCGACTACTTCCGGGCCGGCGGGCTCGGCCTGAACGTCGACCCGGAGCTGTTCGACGAACGGCGGCGGACGAAGAGCGCGGCCGAGCTGGCCGGGATCCGCCGGGCGCAGACCGCCGCCGACGCCGCGGCGCGGCTGATGGCCGGGCTGCTCGCCGGGGCCGAGATCCGCCCCGACGGCGCGCTCTGGCACGGCGGGGCGCCGCTCACCTGCGAGGCGATCAAGGCGGCGATCGACGACGAGATCCGGGCCCACGGCGCCACCGCCGACGAGTACGTGGTCGCGCACGGGCCGCAGTCGGCCGACGCCCACGGGCTCGGCAGCGGCCCGATCGCGGCCGGCGAGCCGGTGGTGCTCGACATCTGGCCCCGCGACCGCGCGACCGGCTGCTTCACCGACATGGCCCGGACCTGGGTCGTCGGCATGGTGCCCGAGCGGGTCGCGAGCTGGCACGCGCTCTGCCTGGACGCCCACCAGCGGGTGCTGGCCGAGGCACGGGCCGGCGTCGACCCGCGCGACCTCTACGCGACCGTCTGCGACGTCTTCGAGGCCGGCGGCCACGCCACCCAGCGGACCAAGCCGCCGGGCACCACGCTGGAGGAGGGGTTCTTCTCCGGCCTCGGCCACGGCGTCGGGCTCGAGGTCCACGAGGCGCCGTCGGTCGGCCGCGCCGTCTCGTCGCCGTTGATCGTCGGCGACGTCGTCGCGCTGGAGCCGAACCTCTGTTACCTCGACGTCGGCCGGGTCCAGCTGGAGGACGCCGTCCTGATCGGCGAGGACGGCTGCGAGCTGCTCGGCGCCGGCGTGCCCTACGACCTCGACCCGGCGGTCGCCGCGGCCGGCTGAAACGCGGGTCAGAGGGCGGCCGCGGCCTGCTGGCGCAGCTGCGAGCCGTCGCGGCGCTTCTCGACCACCAGCTGGATCGGGATCCGCTGCTTCAGCTCGGGGACGTGCGAGACGATCCCGACCGCGCGGCCGCCGTCGCGGAGCCCGTCGAGAACCCCGAGCACCTCGTCGAGGGTCTGCTCGTCGAGGGTCCCGAAGCCCTCGTCGATGAAGAGCGTGCCGAGGTCGAGCCCGCCCGCCTCGGCGCTGACCACCTCGGCCAGCCCCAGCGCCAGCGCCAGCGAGGCGAAGAACGACTCGCCGCCGGAGAGCGTGGTCGTGTCGCGCTGCTCGCCGGTCCAGCCGTCGAGCACCCGCAGCCCGAGGCCGGCGTTGCCCTTGCCGCGGGCGGTCGCCGGCTCCTCGTGCAGGACCAGCGCGTAGCGGCCGGCCGACATCCGCTGGAGGTGGACCGTGGCGGCGTCGGCCACCTGCTCCAGCCGCGCCGCCAGCACCCACGAGGAGAGCTGGATCCGGCGCCGGTTGCCGGCCCCGCCGCGGGCCAGCTCGGCCAGCTCGTGGGCGCGGTCGGCGGCGGCGACGAGCGGCGCCAGCTCGTCGAGCTGGGCCCGCAGTCGCGGCTCGCGGTCGTCGAGCGCGGCGACCCGGGCGGCGGCCGCGGCGGCGGCGGTGGTGGCCCGCTCGGCCTCCTCGGCGGCGGCGGTCCGGCGCTGCTCGGCGGCGACGACGTCGACCGGCGCGGTGCCGGCGACCGCGGCCACCTCGGGCAGCGCCAGCATCGCCCGTGCCGCCGTCCGTGCCCGCTCGACCTGCTCGATCGCCGCCGCCAGCTCGTCGGCCTCGCGCGGGGTGACGATCGCCGTCTGGAGCGCCGCGATCGCCTGCTCGTCGCCGGCGATCCCGTGGTCGCGGAGCGCCGCCGCCAGCGCCCGGTCGGCCTCCTCGCGGGCGGTGCGCGCGGCCAGGTCGTCCTGGTGGGCGCCGCTGGCCTTCTCCAGGTAGGTCGCGTCGTGGCGGAGCGCACGGACGCGGGCGGCGACGTCGGGGAAGCCGTCGCGCTCGTGCGCCAGCCGCTCCCGCAGCCGCGTCAGCTCGGCCTCCAGCGCGTCGGCGCGGGTCGCCTCGGCGGTCGCCTGCTCGCGGGCCTGCTGCTGGGTCCGGCGGTCGGCCGCGGTCCGCTGCTCCAGCGCCTCGCGCTCGGCGGCGATCCGGGCGTCGTCCTCGGCCGCGGTGCGGGCGACCCCGAGCCGCCGCTCCAGCTCGGCCGCCCGCTCGCGGAGGGCTGGGGTCGGCTCGCCGCCGGCGGCCTGCTCGGCGGCGGCCAGCTCGGCGTGGAGCGCGTGGCGCTGCCGCTCGGCCTGCTCGCGGGCGGCGCGGGCCGCGTCGGCGGCGGTCGCGGCGGCCTGCTCCTCCTCGGCGGTCACGTGCCCGTCGCCGCCGGCGGCCGGCGCCGGGTGGTCGGGCGACCCGCAGACCGGGCACGGCTCGTCGTCGCCGAGGCCGGCGGCCAGCTCGGCGGCGTAGCCCTCCAGCCGCCGGGCGCGCAGCTCCAGCACCCGCTCGGCGGCGGCCTGGTGAGCGTCGACGGCGGCCCGCAGCGCGTCGTCGGCCGCGGTCGCACGGGCGGCCAGCGCGTCGCGACGCTCGCCGGCGGCGGCCGCGGTGGTCGCGGCGGCGGCCTGCTCGGCCAGCGCCGCCGCGTGCTGGGCGGCCTCGCCGGCCGCCCGCCGGCGGTCGTCGAGGGCCTTGGCCTCGGCCTCGGCGGCGGCCAGCCGCTCGTCGGCCTCGGCGGCGGCGCGGGCGGCCTCGGCGGCGGCGGTCCGGCGCCGTTCCAACTCGCTCGTGCGGCCGGCCAGACCCTCCTCCAGCGCGACCAGCTCGCGCAGGCCGGCGGCGTCGTCGGCCCGTCGCCGCGCGCCGGCGGCCCAGGTCGTGGGGTCGTCGGGCGAGAGCGTCGGGTCCTCCAGCTGGGTCACCCAGGCGCGGGCCTTGGCCAGCGTCCGCTCGCCGTCCTGGGCCCGCGCGGTCGCCTGGCGGACGGCGTCCAGGTAGCCACGCAGCGGGACCGCGCGGCGGTGCGCCTCCAGCCGGGCGACCCGCTGCTCGTGGCCGTCGGCCTCGGCCTCGATCGCCTGCAGCCGCGCCTCGGCCTCGCGCCGGCGGGTCTGGTGCTCGGCCAGCTCGCGGGCCTGCTCGCGGTCGGACTCGGCGTTGCGGCGGGCGTCGATCGCGCGCTCGCGGGCCGTCGCGGCCGCGGCGGCGTCGGCGGCCAGCCGCTCGCGCTCGGCGGCCAGCCAGCCGGTCAGCTCGTCGGCCGTCGCGCGCTCGCGCAGCAGTGGCGCGGGGGTGGGGGCGCCCCAGGCGCCGCCGGCCTCGGCGAAGGCGTTGTCGGCCGCGATCCGGGCCCGGTCGAGCGCGCCGCGGGCCTCGCCGGCGCGGTCCTTCAGCCACTGCTCGATCCGCGAGTAGCGGCCGGCGTCGAACAGCCGCTCCAGCACCGCCTGGCGCTGCTTGGCGTCGGCCCGCAGGAAGGTCGCGAAGGCGCCCTGGGGCAGCATCACCACCTGCAGGAACTGCTCGGCGGTCATCCCCAGCAGCGGATCGAGCTCGTGGGCGACGTCCTGGAGCTTGCCGGCGACCGCCTTCCACTCCCCGTCCGGTCCCTGCAGCTCGAGCGTCGCCGCCGCGGGCTCCTGGACCAGGTCGCCCTCCTCGCCGCCGCGCTTGCGGGGTCGCAGGTGGGCGGGGGTGCGGGCGACCCGGATCCGGCGGCCGCCGACGGTCGCCTCCAGCGCCACCCGCGGGCGCACGTCGGGGGCGCGGTGGTCGCTGGCCAGCCGCCCGGCGTCGCCGCGGGCGCCCGGGACCTCGCCGAAGAGCGCGAAGCAGACCGCGTCGAGGACGCTGGTCTTGCCCGCCCCGGTCGGTCCCGAGAGCAGGAACAGGCCGCCGCTGGCGAGCGCGTCGAAGTCGACCTGCTCGTGGCCGCCGAAGGGCCCGAAGCCCTCGATCTCCAGCCGGTGGAGCCGCACGCTAGCCCTCCGACGGGCGGGCGACATGCTCGACCGCGGCCCGCAGCAGCGGCAGCTCGTCCGCGGTCGCGGCGCTGCCGCGGACGTCGAGCACGAACCGCTCGACGATCTCCAGGTCGCTGCGGCCGCGGACCCGCTCGGCGGCGGTGGTGCGCGGGCCCAGGTCGCCCTCGGGCGCGTGCTGCAGCACCAGCACCCGCGGGAACCGCCGCCGCAGCCGCTCCATCGGCCGCGCGGGCAGGCGGGCGTCGGTCAGCACGACCTCCAGCCAGTGGCCGTCGTCCTCGTGCTCGGTCAGCCGCGGATCCTGCAGCAGCTCGTCGAGCGTGCCGCGCAGCCGCGCCAGCCGGAAGGGGGCCGGGACCGGGACGTGGCGGACCGCGACCGCGCCGTCGCCGTCGAGGTCGACGATCGTCGTCGTCTTCGTCAGCCCGGCCTCGCTGAACGAGTAGGGCAGCGGCGATCCGGCGTAGCGCAGGACCGGGCCGCTGGCCGTGGGGAGGGCCGGGGCGGGGGGCTCGTCCTCCAGGGTCAGGGCGAAGAGGCCGCCCAGCTCGGCGTCGGCCGATCCGGCGCGAACCCCGACCGCGGCCGGCACCGGCTGCTCGTCGGCCGCGGCGCCGACCGCGTGCGGCCGGTGCAGGTGGCCGAGCGCGCCGTAGTCGACGCCCGCGAAGACGGCCGGGGAGACGGTCTGGGCGCCGCCGACCGAGATGTCGCGCTCCGACTCCGAGGCCCGGCCGCCGGCCACGAAGGCGTGGGCGACGACCACCGAGCGGGCGCCGTCGCGGGTGGCCAGGTCGGCGCGGACGCGGTCCATCGCCGCGGTCAGGACCGCGTCGTGCGAGCGCTCCTCGACGGCGAGCGGGCCGCGGGCCAGCTCCGGATCCAGGTAGGGGATGCCGTAGAGCGCGACCGGGCCGTGCTCGTCCTCCAGCACCAGCGGCTCGCCGACGGTGGCCGGATCGGTCCGCAGGTGGACGCCGCCGGCGGCGATCAGCTCGGCCGCGAAGCCCAGCCGCGGGGCCGAGTCGTGGTTGCCGCTGACCAGCACCACCGGCGCGATCGCCGCCAGCCGCCGCAGCGCGTCGCCGGCCAGCCGCACCGCCTCGACCGGCGGCAGCGCGCGGTCGAAGAGGTCGCCGGCGACCAGGATCGCGTCGACCTGCTCCTCCTCGGCCAGCTCGACCAGGTGGTCGATCGCCGCCGCCTGCGCGTCGAGCAGCGGCATCCGGTGGAGCAGACGCCCCAGGTGCCAGTCGGCGGTGTGCAGGAGCCGCATCGGACGTCCGAGGCTACGCGCGCGGCCGGACGGTGCACGAGCCCACCCGTTCGCGGCCCACGATCCCGCCACGCGGCTAGGGTGTGCGGTATTGCGACCGTCGGTCGCAGAGGGCTGGCGGTGGACGAGACGATGGGGACATGGCGACCAGGACGAGCAGCGAGCGGGACGACGCGGTGAGCGAGCTCGATGAGCTGGCGGACGACGCGCGCCCCGATCGGCGGCGCGATCAGGCGATCGAGGCGATGCCCGGCCTGGCCCGGATCGCCGGCAGCACCTGGCTGCGGGGGGCGGTCTGGGGCGCCGAGACGTCGGTCCGGACCGGCCTGCGGATCGCCCGCCGGCTGCCCGGCGGCGACCTGGCCGCGCGGGTGGTCGAGGAGGCCGCCGAGCAGGCCCGCCGCAGCGCCCGCCAGGTGCTCGGGGTCGAGGACGTCGAGGAGCGGCTGCGGAAGCTGGTGCCCGAGCGGGTCGGATCGGCCCGCAGCTGGACGCCGACCACCGTCGAGGAGCCGCTCGACCCGTCGCAGGAGCTGCGGGCGCGGGGAGCCGGCCTGCTGGCCCAGGCGGCCAACGTCGCCTTCCAGGAGGACGCGCACCCGGCCTACGCGCGGATCCTGGACGAGCTGACGCCGGACGAGGCGCGGGTGCTGCGGCTGCTGGCCACCCGCGGCGCCCAGCCGGCGATCGACGTCCGCACCGGGCGGCCGCTGGGGATCGGGTCGGAGCTGATCGCGGCCGGCCTGACGATCATCGGCGCCGAGGCCGGCTGCCGCTACGTCGAGCGGGTCCCGGCCTACCTGAACAACCTCTTCCGGCTGGGCCTGATCTGGTTCTCCCACGAGGAGCTGCAGGATCTGCGCGGCTACCAGGTGCTGGAGGCCCAGCCCGAGGTCAAGCAGGCGATGCGCGAGGCCGGACGGGCGGCGAAGACGATCCGCCGCAGCATCGCGCTGACGCCCTTCGGGGACGACTTCTGCCGGATCTGCCTGCCGCTGGACGGGCCGACGCCCGGGTTCACCCGGATCCAGCCGCCGAGCGACCAGGCCGGCGGCGGGAGCCGCCGATGAGCGCGCTGCTGCTGGCGACGTCGTTCCACCTGCTGGGGGCGGAGATCCACCTCCAGGAGCTGATCTCGGTCCCGCTCTTCATGGGCGCGATCGGCTACATCACCAACTGGTCGGCCGTCTGGATGCTGTTCAACCCCCTGGAGTTCAAGGGGTTCCGGGTGCCGGGGCTGGCGACGATCGTGAAGCTGGCGCCGCGCAAGGTCCAGCAGATCCCGGGCGTGATGCACGGCGGGGTCGGGTGGCAGGGGATCATCCCCTCGCGGGCGGCGAAGATGGGCTCGATCGCGGTCGACAAGGGGATCGCCAAGCTCGGCAGCGCGGCCGACTTCTACCAGCAGCTGGAGCCGGAGAAGATCGCCGAGCAGATCCTGGCGACGACCCAGAACGACCTCCGCGACATGGTCGAGCGGATCATGCAGCGCGAGCACCCGCAGCTGTGGCGTGATCTTCCCCCGCAGGTGCGCGAGGCGGTTCACGCGCGCGTGCTGCAGCAGCTGCCGGAGATCGTCTCCGACGTCACCGACCGGATCGGCGAGAACATCGATCAGCTGCTCGACGTGAAGCTGATGGTGATCCGGCACCTGGAGGAGCAGCCCGACCTGGCCAACCGCGTCTTCCAGGACGTGGGCCAGAAGGAGCTGCGCTTCATGATCAACTTCGGCTTCTTCTTCGCCTTCTTCCTCGGCTTCCCGGTGGTCTGGATCACGGCGGCGTACCACCACTGGTGGGTGCTGCCGGTGATGGGCACCTTCGTCGGCTGGGCGACCAACCTGGTCGGGATCTGGATGATCTTCGAGCCGACCGAGCCGCGGCGGATCCTCGGGATCAAGATCCAGGGCCTGTTCCTGCGGCGACAGCACGAGGTCGCCGACATCTACTCGAAGATCATCGCCGAGAACATCGTCACGATCGCCAACATCGGCCAGGAGCTGCTCTACGGGCCGCGGTCGGACCGGACGCGGCGGATGGTCGAGGACGCCATGCGGCCCGCCGTCGACCGGGCGACGGGGCCGGCGCGGGCGGCGGTGCGGATGGTGATGGGGGCGCAGAAGTACGACGCCGTGCGCGAGTCGGTGGCGACCGAGGCGGTCGAGTACACGCTGACGCCGCTGCAGGACCCGGAGTTCAACGAGCGCCAGAGCAAGGCGATCCGGGTGCTGATCCGCGATCGGCTGCGCGAGATGTCGCCGAAGGACTTCGTCGAGATGCTGCGGACGGCGATGAAGGAGGACGAGTGGCTGCTGTTCCTCCACGGCGCGGTGCTGGGCTTCGGGGCCGGGTTGCTGCACCTGGCGATCTTCGGCTGACGGGTGGCGCCGGCGGGGGCGGGTCCCCCGGAAGCACTAGGGGGAGTCGGTTGGTCCCCGCGGGGGAGGGCCGGGGAGGGGATGCGGGCCTAGGGTGGAGCCATGTCCCGCCTGTCCCGTCCCCATCAGGTCGTCGTTCCCCTCGCGCTCGCCCTCGTGGCCGCCACCGGTGTCGGTGCCCCGGCCGCGTCGGCGAGCGCCGGGCTCGACAAGAGCACCGCCCAGCGGATCGCCCGCAGCGCGGCGGTCAAGGAGGTCGCCAAGGGTGGCATCCACAGCCGTGCGAGCCAGTGGAGCGCCAGCTGCCGGCGCGGTCGGTCCGGCGACTGGACCTGCCGCGTCCGGTCCCGGCCGGCGAAGAGCTGGGGCACGCTGCGGGTCTCCTCCCGGACCTTCCGCGCCTACCGGATCCGGATCGGCTCGCGCTTCTGACTCGCTGGACCCGCGCTGGACGCCACCGACGCCCGCCCTCGGCCATCCGCCGAGGGCGCGTCGTGGGGGCAGACGACCGCTCTACTCTTGTCACGCACTCGCATCCAAGGAGGGGTGGCAGAGTGGACGATTGCGCTGGTCTTGAAAACCAGAGGCCGGATAACACCGGTCCGCGGGTTCGAATCCCGCCCCCTCCGTTGAACGCCTCCGCCCGTCGGGGGCGTTCGCGTTCCGGGGCAGAACGGGCCGCTGAGCGGCCCAAATCGGCCGGTCACCCGATCGCTTGCACAAGCGCCGCCCACCATCGAGGATGGGGCGGACAACCAAGTGCCCCCGGCACCGCGCCAACGGTCCGGGGGCTGGCACAGGAGAAGCAAGCTCCCATGCAGAACAAGACTAGTCGGGTGGCGCACGGCGCCCCCTGCGTCTCGCCCAGCCTGCGGCCCGGGCCGAGCCGGGATCGCGCGACGCACCGCCTCGGTCGCCCGTCCCCCGACCACACCGGCGGTGGCCTCAGCGCCGATGGCGAGCGGGCAATCGTCGAGGCCCTCGCCCTCCGCACGGCGGTGCTGGCGGTCCGCGACGCGACGCTCCCCGAGGAGGTCGCCCTCACGATCGACGATGTCGCCACCGCAATCGCCTTCGCCACACCCGGCGCGACGGCCGAGGACTACCTGACGCTGGTGGACCAGCGGCATGGTGCGGTGCTGGGGGTGGGTGGGTAGCAGCGGCCTCGTCCGCCCGGGACCGGCGACGTGTCAGCGGCCGCCGCGTGGCCTTCCGCGGAGCCGGGCGATCCACGCGGCCCGATTCTCCAACTGCGTCATCAACCTCGCGGTCGACAAGACCCGCGTCCTGCGACCCCGTGGCCGCTTCGCCGTCTCCGACGTCGTCGCCGATCCGGGCATGGACGAGACGACCAAGCACGACATGCGCCAGTGGACCGGCTGCGTCGCCGGCGCCCTCACGCGCGACGAGTACGCGCAGGCGCTGACCGCCGCCGGCTTCGTCGGGATCGAGGTCCGCGAGACCCACCGCGTCCATCCGCACGTCGCCTCCGCGGTGATCCGGGCGCGCGTGACGTCGGCCGCCTGACCCCAGGAGTGCGCCACTTCAGCGACGTCTGATCGTCGCTTGAGCTGCGCTTGAAGAAGCGGGGCTATATCTCGGGGCGCGTCGCAGGGTGCTTCGAGTTCCCGACGACGCGCCGCATCATCCGCGCCACTCGGTGGTCCGGGGGCGCGGCGCATTCCCTCCTTCCCGAACGCCCTGGCCGCCGGCCGGGGCGTTCGTCGTCGGGCGCCACGGCCCTGCCATCGTCAGCCCTTCGCCCGCTCCTCCTCGAGCTTCCGCAGCTCGATCCGGCGGATCTTGCCGGTCAGGGTCTTCGGCAGCTCGTCGACGAACTCGATCTCGCGCGGGTAGGCGTAGGCGGAGTGGGTGTCGCGGACGAACTGGGAGATCTGCTTGCCCAGCTCGTCCGAGGGGTCATGGCCCTCGGCGGCGATCACGAAGGCCTTGACGATCCAGCCGCGCCGCTGGTCGGGCTTGCCGACGACCGCGGCCTCGGCGACCGCCGGGTGCTCCAGGCACGCCGACTCGACCTCGAAGGGGCCGATCCGGTAGCCGGCGCTGAGGATCACGTCGTCGGCCCGGCCCTCGAACCAGACGTAGCCGTCCTCGTCCATCCGGGCCGCGTCCTTGGAGTGGAACCACTCGCCGCCGAAGGTCTCCTCGGAGGCCTTCGGGTTGTTCCAGTAGCCCAGCGGCCAGGTCGGGTTCGTCCGCGCCCGCAGGCAGATCTCGCCCCGCTCGCCCGCCGGCACCGGCTGCTCGTCCTCGTCGAGGATCGCCACCTGCCAGCCCGGCATCGGCTTGCCCATCGAGCCCTCGCGCACCTCCATGAAGGGGAAGTTCGCGCACAGGGGATAGCTCTCCGACAGCCCGTAGAAGTCCAGCACCGTCACGCCGTACTGCTCGCGGAACCAGCGGATCGCCTCGGGATTCAGCGGCTCGCCGGCCGAGCAGGCCCGTCGCAGCGGGACCGGGAACCGCTCGCCCGCCCGCTCGACCGCCATCATCGAGCGCATCGCCGTCGGCGTGGTGAAGACGTTCGTCACGCCGTGGCGGCTGAGGAACGCCAGCTCGCCCTCCGGGTCGAACCCGCCCGCCCGCTGGTGGACGTGCTGCACCACCCCGTAGCGCCACGCCCCCATCAGCGGGATGATCCCCGCCGCCCACGCCCACTCGCCCATCGAGCGGAACTTCTCGCCGTCCTGCACCTGGTGGCAGTACTCGAACTCCTCGTGCCCCAGCAGGTACCGATGGGCGTGGAGGATGCCCTTCGCCAGCCCGGTCGTGCCCGACGTGTAGTAGAGCTGCGCCGGGTCCTCCGCCGACGTGTCGAGGGTCTCGAACTGGTCCGACGCCGCCGCCAGCAGCTCCGGCGTCAGCACCAGCAACTCGCGGTGCTCCGCCCCCTCCAGACCGGCGATCGCGGCCGCGATCTGCTCGCGGTGCGCCTCGTCGGTCACCACCAGCTTGGCGTCGCTGTCGCGTACCCGGTGGCGGATCCCCTCCTCGCCGTAGAGCACCGACATCGACAGCAGCACCGCGCCGGCCTTCCAGACCCCGAGGAACGCCGCCGCCGTCTCCGGCGTCGGCGGCAGCAGGAACGCGACCCGGTCCCCGCGCTCGACGCCGTGCTCGACCAGCAGGTTGGCGAAGCGGTTGGCCAGGCCCCGCAACTCGCCCCACGCCACCTCGCGGACGTTGCCCTGCGGGTCCTCGTGGACCATCGCCAGCTTGTCGTCCGGGTGCTTGTCGCAGACGTCGGCGGCGATGTTGTACCGCTCGGGCACGCGCCACTCGTGGGTGGCGACGAGCTGGTCGTAGGTGGGGTTGTCGGTCGGCGCGGACGGCATCTCGGACCGACCCTCCCAGATCGCCCGCGGGCCGACCACCCTTCGAAGGTCGCGGCCGTCGCGCCCCTACCCCGCCCGCAGCGTCGGTCCGTGGAGCGTGCCCGCGCAGCCCTCGCAGCCGCTGGCGTCGCCCCGCTCGACCTGCAGCGTGGCGTGGTCGATCGAGAACCGCGCGTGGAGCATCGCCCGGACCGCCTCGCGGATCCCGTCCGGGTCCTCGGCGTCGGCCGCCACGACCACGTGGCCGGAGAGCGCCGGGAAGCCGGTCGTCAGCTCCCAGACGTGCAGGTCGTGGACGCCGACGACGCCCTCGACCTCGTAGATCGCCCGCCCGACCAGCGGCGGCTCGACGTCGGCCGGCGCCGCCTCCAGCAGCACCCGCCCGGTCGAGCGGGTCAGCCGCACGCCGCCGCGCAGCATCAGGAAGGCGACGATCAGCGAGGCGATCGGGTCGGCGATCTCCCAGCCGCCGACGACCACCGCGACGCCGGCCGCGACCGCCGCCAGCGAGCCGAACAGGTCCATCATCACGTGCAGCCGCGCGCCCTCGACGTTCATGCTCCGCCGCTGGGCGCGGGAGAGGGCCCAGGCGCTCGCCACGTTCGCCAGCCCGCCGGTGACGCCGACGACGATCACCAGGCCGGCCTCGATCTGCGGCGGATCGAACAGCCGCCGGACGCCCTCGACCGCGATCAGCACCCCGAGCACCAGCAGCGCGACCGCGTTGATCAGGCCGCTGAGGATCTCGGCCCGCGCCAGCCCGAAGGTGTAGCGGCCGGCGGCCGGGCGGCGGGCCAGGTGGGCCGCGCCCAGCGCCAGCGCCAGCGCCGCCGCGTCGGTCAGCATGTGCGACGCGTCCGAGAGCAGCGCCAGCGAGCCCGAGATCACGCCGGTGACGACCTCGATCAGCATGAAGGTCGTCGTGATCGCCAGCGCGATCGCGATCCAGCGGCGGTCGTCGTCGGCCGAGACCCCGTGGTGGTGGTCGTGGTCGTGGTCGGCGTGGTCGTGCCCGGGGGCGGCCGCCGCGGCGGGCGGCGGATCGGCGGACGGGCGCGGGGACGGCGTGGTCACGACCCTGATCCTCCGGTACCGGGCCCGCCGGCGCACGTCGATGACGGTGAGACTTCGTCTCGTCGACTTGGCGCGACGCCGCTCGTCGGGAAGCTCCCTACCCTTGAGCCATGCCCGATGTCGCCAAGCCCCGCCGCCTGCTGAACGTGATCGCCGTGGTGGCCCTGCTCGACTTCCTGCTGCTGATCCCGTTGGTGCTCGGCGTCGTCGGCGCGATCGACAGCGACTCGTTCGTCGGCATCCTCGGCCCGATCCACGGCGTCGGCTACCTGGCCCTGCTCTACCTGACCGCCAAGGGCGCCGGCGAGCGCCGCTGGGGCTGGTGGTTCCCCGGCATCACGCTGATCACCGGCGGCCCGGTCGGCTCGCTGATCGGCGACGTGATCGTCCGCCGCCAGCTCGACGCGGCCAACGCCGAGGCCTGAGTGCCGCGGGTCCGCGCGTACGACCGCGCCGACGCCGCGGCCACCCTGGCCGTCTTCCGGGACGCGATCAGCGGCACCGCCAGCGCCCACTACACGCCGGCGCAGATCGCCGCCTGGCTCGGGCCGGGGATCGACCCGGACGCCTGGCACGCCCGGCGCGCGGCCGTCGACACGCTCGTTGCCGAGGCGGACGGACAGGTCGTCGGCTTCACCGACCTCGACGACCGCGGCCACATCGACATGCTGTTCGTCGCCCCGCGGGCCGGCCGCTCCGGCGTCGCGACCGCGCTGCTCGAGGAGGTCCTGCGGCGGGTGGCCGAGCGCGGGCTGACGCGGCTGACGGTCGAGGCCAGCCTCTCCGCGCGGCCGTTCTTCCTCCGCCACGGGTTCGCCGTCCTCGCCGAGCAGCAGGTCGCCCGCGGCGGCGAGCGGCTGGTCAACTTCCGGATGGCGCGGGACCTCGACCCCGCGCCCGTCCGTTCCTAGCTCGCGGCGGCGACCACGCCGACGCCGGCCAGGGTCAGCGCCGCGCCGGCGGTCTGGACCCGCGACAGCCGCTCGTCGAGCAGGGCGCGGGCCAGCAGCACCGTCACGACTGGGTAGAGCGACGAGAGCACCGCCACCACCGGCAGCAGGCCGGTCCGCGAGGCGAGGGCGAACAGCGCCTGGGCGCTGATGTCGATCACGCCGGCCAGCGGCAGCAGGCCGGCGCCGCGCAGCTGCGGCCCGATCCGCCGCCAGAGGCCGACGGCGACGATCGCGATCAGGGTCATCTCGACCGCGCGGGCGACGAGCACGGCGGTCAGGGCCGACTGCTCGGCGGCGGCGTCGAGCAGGGCCAGGCCGCTGCCGAGGCCGAGCGCGGCGCCGAGCGCGAAGGCGATCCCCGCCGGTCGGGTCCGCATCTCCACCGGGGCCGGGGCCCGCGCCGACAGCACGCAGCCGGCGATCGCCGCGGCCAGGCCGACGAGCGAGAGGGCGCCCGGCTCCTCGCCGGAGACGAAGCCCCAGAGGACCGGGACGATCGCGCCGGTCGAGAAGAGCGGGGCGACGATCGACATCGGCCCGATCGCCAGCGCCTGGTACAGGCAGAGGATCCCGCCGAAGAGCACCACGCCGGCCGCGGCGGCGGCCGGCCAGTCGTCGCCGATCCAGGGCGCGCTGGTGACGAGCACCAGCAGCCCCAGGGCCAGCAGGCCGGCGACGCGGGTCAGGCTCAGGACCGCCAGCACGTGCCGGTGGCGGGTCGCGCGTCCCCCGATGTAGTCGCTCGTGCCCCACGCGACCGACGCGAGCAGGGCGAGCAGGATCGCGGTCATCCAGCGGCGGGCAGGAGCGCCGGGGCCCCGAACGGCACCAGGCACTCGGGGAGGACGACGGTGCCGTCGTCGCGCAGGCCGTGCTCGAGCAGCGCGATGATCGTGCGGCCGACGGCGACCGCGGTGCCGTTGAGGGTGGCGGCGATCTCGGGCTTGCCCTGCTCGTTGCGGTAGCGGACGGCGAGCCGGCGGGCCTGGTAGTCGGTGGTGTTCGAGGTCGACGTCAGCTCGCGGTAGGTGTCCTGCGAGGGCAGCCACGCCTCGCAGTCGAACTTGCGAGCGGCCGAGGCGCCGAGGTCGTCGACGGCGATGTCGACCACGCGGTAGGGGATGCCCAGCTCGGTCAGGATCTCCTCCTCGATCGCCAGCAGCCGGGCGTGCTCCTCCTCGGCCTGCTCCGGCGTCACGAAGCTGAACATCTCGACCTTGTCGAACTGGTGGACGCGGAAGATCCCGCGGTCGGCGCTGCCGGCGGCCCCGGCCTCGCGGCGGAAGCAGGGGGAGAAGCCCGCGTAGCGGCGCGGCACGGCGTCGGCCTCGAGGATCTCGCCGGCGTGGATCGAGGCGAGGGCGACCTCGCTGGTGCCGACGAGGAACAGCTCGTCGTCGGGCAGGGCGTAGATCTGCTGCTCGGTGTCGGGCAGGAAGCCGGTCCCGTAGAGGGCCTCCTCGCGGACCAGCACCGGGGGGACGACGGCCTCGTGGCCGTGCCCGCGCAGCTTGGCCAGCGCCCACTGGACCAGGGCCAGCTCGAGGAAGACCAGGTCGCCGCGCAGGTAGGCGAAGCGGGAGCCGGAGAGCCGGGCGCCGCGCTCCATGTCGACCCGGTCGGGGCCGGCGATCTGCAGGTGGTCGAGCGGCGTCGCGGCCGGCTCGCCCTCGGCGTTCGCGCGCAGGTCGAGCCCGTCGACGGCCGGCTCGCCGACCGTCTTCAGGACCGTGTCCTGCGGCGGCGAGTCGCGGTGGGGCAGGTTCGGCAGCCGCGACTGCTGCTCGTGGAGGTCGGCCTCGACCGTGGTCAGCTCCTCCTGCAGCGCCTTCGCCCGGCCGGCGACCTCGCGCATCGCCGCGATCGCAGCGTCGGCCTCGGCCTGCGAGCCACTGCCGTCCTTGGCCGCCTTCTGGGCCTGGCCGATCGCCTGGTTGGCGGCGTTCTGCTCCGCCCGCAGGCCCTCCAGCTGGGGCAGGATCTCGCGCCGCCGCTCGTCGAGCGCCAGGACCCGGTCGAAGGTCTCGGCGTCGCCGCCGCCGCGGCGGGCGAGGGCCGCGCGGGCGGCGTCGGGGTCGCGGCGCAGGGCCTTCAGGTCGAGCATCGGGAGGGAGGCTAGCGGTGGCGAGGCGGGGAGCGGTGGGTGGTCACCAGGCGGCGACGTGGTCGCCCTCGTCCTCAAGGCCACGGGCGGCGATGGTGGGTGCGGCGCCGCTCAGCGGGACGCGCAGCACGACGCCGCCGGTCCGATCGCTCCAGCGCAGGATCGCGACGATCGCGCTGTCGGTGGCGCGCTCGTACCCGCGCAGCGTCAACCACGTCGGATCGTCGCCGCGCCGCCGCAGGCCGACGGCGCCGAGCAGCGCGTCGACCGTGGCCGGTCGATCTCCGACGCGCAGCGGCCGCGTCGTGCCGTCGGGGGCCATGGTGGCCAGCGCGCGCGGAACGCCGTCGTCGAGGTCGCCGAGCCAGCGACCGTCGGGAAGCGCGAATCGGGGCACGAACCGGAGGTCATCCCGACCCGCCACGCGCCCCGGCGCCAACGGCTGGAAGGCCCGGGTCCAGGCGGTCGGCGCGATGGTCCGCGACGTGCCATCCGGCGCGACCGCGAGCAGCGGCTGTGGCCGCTCGGCGATGGCCAGACCGACGCGCGACCCGCGACGTCGCAGCGCTGCCCTCAGCCGTGACGGGACGACCAGCGCGCCGGCCGGACCGGCAAGGACGTCCTCGGCGACGACCGACCCGCGGGCGAGCGCGCGCCGCTCGGCGCGCAGGACCTGCCCGGCAGAGCCGTCGATGCGCACGCTCGACGAGCCCCGTTGACGGGCGGTCCGGATCATCATGCGCCCGAGCGCGGATCGGGTCGGCGTCCAACGGGGCAGCCCTTCGTCGGCGCTCGCCGCGAGCACCAGCGCCGTCGGCAGTCGGGTCCAGGAGGTCGTCGCCGACAACGTGCGGCCCCCGGACAGCGGCGCGGCGGCCCCGGTCGCTCCGGGCACGGTGGCGCAGGCCGCGGTCGCTGGGTGGCACGTGACGACCCGCCAGCGCCATGGCGTGCGGCCGGCTCGGGCCGCGGCGCCGCGCGGGCGAACGCGCAGCTGGTCGATCAGGACTCGCTCTCCGTCGGGCGACCATCGGGCGGTGGAGGCCCAGGTGGCGTCGAGTCCGCGGGGCAGACGGCCAGGCCGCACCGTGCCGGTCCCGGCAAGATCGGCGATCCAGAATCGGATGCCGTCGCGCGGGTCCTCGATGGCCTCGAACAGCACGGCGCGGCGGCCGTCAGGAGCGGGCACGACGCGGTCGGGAATGCCCGCCAGCTGCCACGGCGCGAGCCGTCGGGGCGGTTGGCTGGGCGACTCGATCACCAGCCGGGCAACGCCCGCATCGGGCCGTCCGCTGATGCCCCCGGCGTCGAGGCGGACGATCGCGGCGTCGGCTCCGAGCGGCAGGACCAGTCCGCTGGACAGCGCGGCGAGGACCATGCCGGGCGCGAGCACGAGCGAGCGGGAGAGCCACACGGGACCGACGGTAGCGGCGTGTGCCTTCGACCGGGCGGTCCCTGGCCCCACGTCCGAGCGCACGTCGTCGTGAATCTGCCCGTAGCCTCCCCGCGATGGCCACCCCGATCGAGCCCCGGCAGCGGCGCGACCGCTGCATCACCGTCTACGGCCGGCGGGCGGTGCTGGAGGCGCTGCGCGACCGCTCGCTCGAGGTGGCCGAGGTGATCGTGGCCAGCGGCGGCGGTGCCGTCCCGCGCGAGGCGACCAAGGCGGCGCGGGAGCGGGGGGTCGCGGTGCGCGAGGAGTCGCCGCACCGGGTCTCGCTGATCTCGGGCAACGGGCGTCAGGACCAGGGCGTGGTCGCCGACGTGGTCGCACCCGAGATGCGGCCGCTCCAGGACCGGCTCGATCGGCTGGCGCGCAAGCCGGGCCTCCGGCAGCGGCTGCTGGTGGTCGACGGCGTCACGACCCCCGGCAACCTGGGGCTGATCCTGCGCTCGGCCGCCGGCGCCGGCCTCGACGGGATCGTCGTCCCCCGCCGCGGGACCGCCGAGCTGGGGCCGCAGGTGGTCAAGGCCTCGGCCGGCACCGCCTGGCGTGCCCCGGTGCTGCGGGCCGCCGACGCTCCGGGCGCGCTCTCGGCCCTGACCGACGCCGGGTTCGCGATCCTCGGCCTCGACGCCGGCGCCGAGGCCTCGCTCTGGGAGCTGCCGCTGCCCGACCGCGTCGCCTTCCTCGTCGGCGGCGAGCACGCCGGCGCCTCGAGCGACGCCGCCGCCTTCGTCCACCAGTGGGTTCGGATCCCGATGCCGGGCGGCATCGAGTCGCTGAACGTCGCCTGCGCCACCACGCTCGTGGCCTTCGAGGTCGCTCGCCGGGGCTGATCGGCCGCCGGCATCAGGCGCCACACCCCGGCCGGCCGCACGGGGTGTGGCGCGTCATGCCGGCTGGACGAGCACCACGCGCCACACCCCCGGGACGGGGATGGGCGTGGCGTGGTGTGCCGCTTGCCCGCTCCGCGCGCTCCCAGAACGACGACGGGCGGCCCTGGGGCCGCCCGTCGGACGAAGACCGTTTCGCCGCTCGCGACGCTAGCGCGAGGGCGGGGTCGGGCCGGTGATCGCGCAGCGCTCGTCGGCCGACTTGACCTTCTCCGGGCTGGCGGTGTCCTGGGCCTTCAGACCCGAGTTGTGGCAGAGGAACGCGGCGATGTCCTCCGCGTCCTTCCCGACCGCGATGTTCTGGGGCATGATCGCGCCCGAGAAGCCGCCGTTGCGGAGCGCGTACAGCACCGAGCCGTAGGTCTCGCGGCGGAGGTCGAAGTTCGGGCCGTCGGTCCGCTCGCGGTCCTTGATCCGGTAGGCGCCGCCCTGGGTGCCCGCGGCCGCCAGGGTGTGGCAGCCGGCGCAGCGCTCGGCGAAGAGATCGGCGCCGCGGCGGACCGCTGGGTTGTCGGCGGCCTGGAGCTTGCCCGCCTCGAGATTGGTCTTGACCGACTCCGACCCGCAGGAGGTGAGGGCGAGGGCCGCTCCGAGGGCCGCCAGGGTCGTGAGGGCTCGACGCTGCATGACGCGCGCATCGTAGACCACCGCCCCACCGGCGAGGCGCGCGCCTCCCGCCCCCGGCGTCCCCGCAAGGCCCCGGACGAGCCCCCGCGGGCGGGCGTGCGTCGTGGGGGACGGGCGATCGGCGAAGATCAAGCCGATGGCGCGCGCTGGCCACGGGGGAAGCCCGCTGCACGATCTGCGCTGGGTCGGGATCGGCCTGGCGGTGGCGATCGCGTCGATCGTGCTCGTCCAGACCGGCTGCAACACCGGGCCCGAGCACGTCGTCCGCGACGGACGCCTGCAGCTGACCCTGCGCGAGTACAGCGTCGAGCCGCGCAACGTGAAGATGCGGGCCGGCCTGGTCCGGATCGAGGCCCGCAACGCCGGCCGGCTGCTGCACCGGGTCCGGATCGTCAGCGACGACGACAAGCGCGGCAACCGCCGCTCGACCTTCTGGCAGGACCGCGACCAGCCGCCGCTGCGGCCCGGCGCCAGCGCCGCGCCGGCGACGATCTGCCTCGGTCCCGGCCGCTACCGGATCATCAGCGCGCTGCCCGGCGACGAGGAGCTGGGCGCCGTCGCCGACCTGCGGGTCGACGGTCCGCACCCCGCCTGCCGGCCGCTGGTCGGCCAGAAGCGCCCGTCGGCCGCCGACGCCGACAGCGGCGGCTGACCGCGCAGACGAATTTCGCGACCCGGGAAGGAACCCTCCGACGGCCGGCGAACAACGGGATCGCCCCCGGCACCGGCCCGAAGACCTTCGCATCTCGCACCTAGATGCCCGCGACTGGTCTTTCGACGGCGGCAACCATCGGCTGGTGCCGGGGGCGCATGCAAGCGGTCCCGCGATCGCCGCTCGGTAGCGTGTCGAGCGCATGCCCGACGTCCCGCTGGACCCCGCCACGTACCGCCAGGTGATCGGGCGCTTCCCGACCGGCGTCGCCGTGGTGACCTGCGTCGGCGAGGACGGCCCGGCCGGCCTGACCACCAACGCGATCAGCTCGTTGTCGCTCGACCCGCTGCTGATGCTGGTCTGCTTCGACAACGGCAGCCGCACGTTGACCGCCGTCCGCCACGCCGGCCGCTTCGCGGTCAGCATCCTCCGCGACGACCAGGAGGACGTGGCGCGGGTCTTCGCCAGCAAGCGGGCCGGCGGCGACAAGCTGCAGGCGGTCCTGCACCGGATCCACCACGGCGTGCCGGTGGTCGACGACGCGGCCGCCTGGCTGGTCTGCGAGCTGCGCGAGCTGCTGCCCGGCGGCGACCACACGATCGGGATCGGCGCAGTGGTCGACGCCGGCGAGGACCCCGACGCGACCCCGCTGCTCTTCCACCGCGGGGCGTTCGACCGGATGCCGGACGCCGCCGCGTCCTAGATCCCGCCGCGCTCGACCACCACGCGCAGGGCCAGGAAGCCGATCACCAGCGCCGCGGCGGTCATGATCCCGACCTCGCGGCGGACGATCTCGCGCACGACCGAGCGCTGGGCGGCGGCGTCGAGCTCGGCGACCTCAGCCGCCCCGGCCAGCCCGCGCCGCTCCAGCACCTGCTCGGCGGCGACCACCCGCAGCTGCTCGGCCACCAGCGAGACCGCCACCGGCAGCAGCGTGTAGAGCCAGAAGAGCCAGTTGTCGGGGTGGGTCCCCGTCGCCCAGACGACGCCGGCCAGCAGCGCCAGCAGCAGCGCGCCGGCCTGGGTGGCGCGGATCGCGATCCAGTAGCGGTTGGCGGCCTCGAACCGGTACCAGAGCCAGCTGCCCCAGAACCCGGTCGCGAGGCCGACGGCCGCGACCAGCAGCGAGACGATCAGGGCGGCGGTGGCCATCGGCGGAGCATCGTCGCACGGGCGCCCGCCCGGCCGTCGTCCAGGCGGCCGCGGTCGGGCCCTCCACCCACCCGGTCGGGGGCCGTCCACCCACCGCCGGAGGGTCGCCCTTCCGTCCACCCGGAACCCCGTTTCAACCCAACCAAAACCATCGGAATTGCCGTCCTCGTGACAGCGCGCACGTCGCCTCGTGGCCGCTGTGACGAACTCCGCCCTACTTCGTGTTCAACGGCACGAACGACCTGAAAAACCACCCAACTCGCCCCCGGCGCCACCCCGGCCAGGTGATAGAACAGACGGCGGTGCTCCGGTCCTACTTGCCGATCCTCGTCTTCCTGCTTCTCTCGACCGGCGTTGGCGCGCTGTTCCTGATCGCCAACAGCTACCTCGGGCCACGCTTCAAGCGTCGGCCGACCGAGTTCTCGGGGGACGCCTACGAGTGCGGCCTGCCGTCCGAGGTCCAGCAGGGCTTCCGCTTCGGGATCAGCTTCTACCTGATCGCGATGCTGTTCCTGCTGTTCGACATCGAGGTGGTCTTCCTCTACCCGATCGCGGTCGAGCTGCGGGCCATCGGCACCTTCGCGCTGATCGAGACGGCGGTCTTCATCGTCCTGCTGTTCGTCGCGCTGATCTACGTCTGGCGGCGAGGAGCCCTCGAATGGAAGTGATCCGGAGCGGCGGTCCCTCGGCCGCGCTGACGGAGGCGGACAAGGTCGCGTTCCGGGCCCGCCAGTCGCGGGCCCGCGATCTGCTGCGCGGCGAGCTGGAGGGCGAGGAGCTCGAGCAGCACGTCCGCGACAGCATCATCACCACCACCCTGGACAAGGCCACCAAGTGGGCCCAGGGCAACTCGATCTTCCCGCTGACCTTCGGGCTCGCCTGCTGCTCGATCGAGATGATGAGTCTGGTCGGCGCGCGAATGGACATCTCGCGCTTCGGCGGCGAGGCGATGCGCGGCACCCCGCGCCAGTCCGACCTGATCATCCTCGCCGGCCGCGTCTCGATGAAGATGGCCCCGGTCGTGCGCCGCGTCTACGACCAGATGCTGGAGCCGAAGTACGCGATCGCGATGGGCGCCTGCAGCTCGTCGATGGGCGTCTTCAACAACTACGCCGTGGTCCCGGCCGACAAGTTCATGCCGGTCGACGTCCACATCCCCGGTTGCCCGCCGCGGCCCGAGGCCGTGATGTACGGGATCCTCAAGCTGCGCAAGATGATCCAGGACGACCCGACGATGGGTTGGCGCGATCGCTACCGGGCGCAGGGCACCGAGGAGCAGTCGCCCGAGGACGGCGCGCGTGCCTGACGGCGCCGCGCTCGAGCGGTTGGCCCAGCTGGTCGGGACGGACGCGGTGCTCGCGACCGTCACCGCGCGCGGCCGGGCGGAGATCGAGGTCCGGCCGGCCGCGATCGGCGCCGCGCTGGAGCGGCTCCGCAGCGAGGGCTACACGATGCTGATGTCGCTGCACGGCGTCGACTACCACCCCGAGGAGCCGCGCCTGGGCGTGGTCTACGAGCTGCTCTCGATGCAGCTCCAGGATCGCGTGACGGTCAAGGTCCGGGTGCCGATCGGCGACCCGCACGTGCCGTCGGTGGTCTCCGACTGGCCGACCGCCGACTACCAGGAGCGCGAGGCGTTCGACATGTTCGGCGTGGTCTTCGACGGCCACCCCGACCTGCGCCGGATCCTGATGCCGGAGGACTACCTCGGCCATCCGCAGCGGCGCGACTTCCCGATCGGCGGCGAGCCGGTGATCTTCACCGAGAACGAGCGCCGCAACCCGGGGTGGTGGAAGTGAGCGACGAGACCCCGAAGCCCGGCGGCGAGCCGGACGCGCCCGCCGCGGGCGAGGCCGGCCGGCCGAGCCACCGCGAGCAGGACGCCCCCGCCACGACCGAGCAGCGCCAGGCCGGCGCCGACGTCGCCGACCTGCTCGGCGGCGCGCCCGGCGGTCCGCTGACCGCGGTCGCCGACGAGCCCGCCGACCAGAGCGGCGACGGCCCCTCCACGTACCGGATCCAGGAGCAGTCGATCGACTTCTCCGCCCAGCTGCGGCAGGTCGCCACCCGCGACGACGCCGAGCTGCTGACGATCAACATGGGCCCGCACCACCCCGCCACGCACGGGGTGCTGCGCCTGCTGACGACGCTCGAGGGCGAGGTCGTCCGCGACGTCAAGCCGATCGTCGGCTACCTCCACACCGGGATCGAGAAGACCGCCGAGGACAAGGCCTACTGGAAGGCCATCCCCGTCATCGAGCGGATGGACTACCTCGCGTACTACTTCAACGCGATGGCCTACGTCGGCGCGGTCGAGGACCTGCTCGAGGTCGAGGTCCCCAAGCGGGCCCAGTACCTGCGGGTCATCCACCTCGAGCTGAACCGGATCATGAGCCACCTGGTCTGGCTCGGGACGACGATGCTCGACCTCGGCGCGATCTCGATCTTCTGGTACGCGTTCCGCGAGCGCGAGACGATCCTCGACCTCTTCGAGTACTCGTCGGGGCAGCGGATGCACACCCGCTACTTCCAGATCGGCGGGGTCGCCGAGGACATCCCCGGCGGCTGGGAGCAGAGCCTGCGGCGGTTCCTGGTCGAGATGCCGAAGCGCATCGACCAGTACGACGCGATGCTGAAGAAGAACGAGATCGTGCTGCGCCGCCTGCGGCACGTCGGCGTGCTCGACGCCGAGTCGCTCCAGCGCTGGGGCGTCAGCGGGCCGCTGCTGCGCGCCGCCGGCGTCCCCTGGGACCTGCGCAAGGCGATGCCCTACTCGTCCTACGACGACTTCGACTTCCGGATCCCGGTCGGGACCGAGGGCGACAACTACGACCGCTACCTGGTCCGCGTGGCCGAGATGCGGGAGTCGCTGCGGATCATCGAGCAGGCGATCGACGGCCTGCCCGAGGGTCCCTGGATCACCGAAGACCGCAAGGTCGCGCTGCCGCCGCGGCACGAGCTGGCGACCTCGATGGAGGCGCTGATCCACCACTTCAAGCTCGTCACCGAGGGCATGCGCGTCCCGGCCGGCGAGGCGTACCACGCGATCGAGGGCCCGCGCGGCGAGCTCGGCTGCTTCGTCCGCTCCGACGGCTCGAGCAAGCCGGCGCGCGTGCACGTCCGCGACCCCTCGTTCGTCAACCTCCAGGCGTTCGGCGACATGGCCCGCGGCGAGTACATCGCCGACATGATCGCCACCCTCGCCTGCCTCGATCCGCTGCTGGGAGGGATCGATCGATGAGCCTCCGTCGTGACCCGCTCGGCCCGGTCGACCGCGAGGCCGTCCGCGAGGGCGCCGACATCGCCAGCCGCGTCCACGTCCCCGGCGACGGCGACGGGCTCTCGGGCGAGCTGTTCCGCCACGAGGTCCACCGCGGCCGCGACGGCTCGCGGGTGCCCGGCTGGCGCGAGGGCTACGTCCCGGGCAAGGAGCCGGCCGGCGTGCCGGATCCGGCCCAGGTCGAGGTCCCGGCCGCGCTGCGGGCGGAGATCGAGGACTACATGTCCCGCTACCCCGACCCGAAGTCGGCGGCGATCCCGGCCCTCGCCGCCGCCCAGCGGCTGCACGGCTGGTGCTCGCCGACGGCGATCGAGCAGGTCGCGTGCGTGATGCGGCTGACCCCGGGCTACCTGACCGCGGTCGCCGGCTTCTACGACATGCTCGAGACCAAGCCGGTCGGGCGGCGGACGGTCTACGTCTGCACCAACATCTCCTGCTCGCTGCTCGGCGGCGACGAGTTGCTGGCCGGGCTGCGCGCCGAGCTGGGCGACGACCAGGACGTCAACATCCGCGGCTTCGAGTGCCTCGGCGCCTGCGACATCGCCCCGATGTGCTCGGTCGACGGGGTCTACGTCGGCCCGGTCGCCGACGACGAGATCCCGCTGCTGGCCGAGCAGATCGCCAACGGCGGCGATCCGCTGCCCGACAAGCAGCTGGTCCGCCGGCGGGTCGCCGACAGCGCCGCCAACTCCGAGGCGGTCGAGATCGAGGCGATCGAGGCCGGCACGATCGGACCGGTCCTCCACGACGATCCGGCCACCGGCGGGAACGACATCTCAGGGGCGTCGCGATGACCCACAAGCTCCTCTTCCACGACATCGACGAGCCGGGCCTGGCCACGATCGAGGTCTACAAGCGCCGCGGCGGCTACCAGCAGGCCGAGCGGGCGTTGGCGATGGCGCGCGACTCGATCGTCAAGGAGATCGAGGTCTCCGGCCTCCGCGGTCGCGGCGGCGCCGGCTTCCCGACCGGCAAGAAGGCGTCGTTCATCCCCCAGGGGAAGATGGACAAGTACCTCGTCTGCAACGCCGACGAGTCGGAGCCCGGGACCTTCAAGGACCGCGAGCTCATGCAGAAGAGCCCGCACACCCTGATCGAGGGCATGATCATCGCCGCCTACGCGGTCGGGGCGAACAAGGCCTTCATCTTCATCCGCGGCGAGTACGTCCAGCAGGCGGAGATCCTCGAGGCGGCCGTCCAGGAGGCGAAGGACGCCGGCTACATCGGGCCGAACGTGCTCGGCCGCGGGATCGACCTCGACCTCTGGGTCCACCGCGGCGCCGGCGCCTACATCTGCGGCGAGGAGACCGGCCTGCTCGACGCGCTCGAGGGCCGCCGCGGCAACCCGCGCCTGAAGCCGCCGTTCCCGGCCAACCAGGGCCTGTACCAGGGCCCCACCCTCCTCAACAACGTCGAGACGCTGGCGGCGATCCCGCACATCCTCGCGGTCGGGGCGGAGGAGTACGCGAAGATGGGCGTCGAGGCGTCCAGCGGCACCAAGCTGATCTCCGTCTCCGGCAACGTCCAGCGGCCGGGCAACTACGAGATCGAGCTCGGGATGACCGGGCGCGAGATCATCTACGGCCTCGCCGGCGGGCCCGAGCCCGGGCGCGAGGTCTTCTTCTGGTTCCCCGGCGGCAGCTCGTCGCCGGTGCTGACCAAGGACGACCTCGACCTGCCCTACGACTACAACTCGCTGGCCGGGGCGAAGACGATGCTCGGCTCGGGCGCGATCATCGTCGTCGACGACTCGAACTCGGTGGTCGACGTCGCGGTCAAGACGGCGAGCTTCTACAAGCACGAGAGCTGCGGCAAGTGCACGCCCTGCCGCGAGGGCACCAACTGGACGACGAAGATGCTCAAGCGCATCCAGTCCGGCGAGGCGACCCCGATGGACCTCGACGTGATCGAGTCGGTCTGCGACCAGATCATGGGCAACTGCCTCTGCGTGCTCGGCGACGCGATGGCGATGCCGGTCGCCTCGATGGTCCAGAAGTTCCGGCCCCAGTTCGAGGCCCACATCGAGCAGGCGCGGGCGGCCAACGAGGCACGGCTGCTGGCCTCGCTCGACGACGAGGCTCCGGTGCTGGAAGGGATCGGTCGCTGATGCCGCGCCCCGAGATCGAGCAGATCACCTTCACCGTCGACGGCCGCGAGGTCGTCGCCGCCGCCGGCACGATGCTCGCCGACGCCGCCAAGCTGGGCGACGTCGACATCCCCGTCTTCTGCTACGAGCCGAAGCTCGGCCAGCCGGTCGGCGCCTGCCGCATGTGCCTGGTCGAGGTCGAGGGGATCCCGAAGCTCCAGACCGCCTGCTCGACCCCCGTCCGCGACGGGATGGTCGTCCACACCGAGACCCCGCGCGTGAAGGCCGCGCAGGAGTCGGTGGTCGAGTTCCTGCTCCTCAACCACCCGCTCGACTGCCCGGTCTGCGACAAGGGCGGCGAGTGCCCGCTGCAGGACATCTCCTACGGCTGGGGCCGCGGCGAGAGCCGGATGGTGGAGCCGAAGCGCCACTTCGAGAAGCCGGTCGAGCTGAGCCCGCTGATCGCGATCGACCGCGAGCGCTGCATCCTCTGCTACCGCTGCGTGCGGTTCAGCCAGGAGGTCTCCGAGGACTACCAGCTGATCCTCCACGAGCGCGGGGCCGACACCTTCGTCGGGACCTTCGACGGCCACCCCTACGTGGCCCCGTTCAGCGGCAACATCATCGAGCTGTGCCCGGTCGGGGCGCTGACCAGCCAGGCCTACCGCTTCCGCGCGCGGCCGTGGGACATCGAGCAGTCCGGTTCGGTCTGCACGCTCTGCCCCGGCCAGTGCAACGTCAGCTACACCGTCCGCGACGACCGCGTGATGCGGGTCCTCAGCCGCGAGAACGACGCCGTCGACGACGGCTGGCTCTGCGACCGCGGGCGCTTCGCCTACCAGTCCTCCTACGTCGACGAGCGGGTCACCGAGCCGCTGCTGCGCGACGGCGGGGTGCTGCGGCCGGTCAGCTGGGACCGCGCGCTGACCGAGGCCGCCCGGCTGCTCGGGAAGGGCAGCGGGATCGCCGCCCTCGCCGCCGGCTCGACCAGCAACGAGGAGGGCTGGCTGCTGCGGCGGCTGCACGCCGACGTCCTCGGCAGCCACGACTTCGACAGCCGCGTCGGGGCCACCGGCCCGGCGGTCTCGGCCGGCCTGCTGGCCGCGCTCGACACGCCCGAGGCGCAGGCCACGGTGCCGGACGTCGAGTGGGCCCACAGCGTGCTGGTGCTCGACGCCGAGCCGGTCGACGACATGCCGATCCTCGACCTGCGGATCCGCAAGGGCGTCCGCCGGCACGGGATGCGGCTGGCCGTCGCCACCAGCCGCCCATCGAGCCTCGACTCGATCGCCGAGCAGGCGGTGCGCTTCGCGCCCGGCGCCGGCGAGGCCTTCGCCTGCGCGCTCGACGCCGCGATCGGCGGGGTCGGCGATGTCGGCGGCCTGGCGGCCGCGGCCGGCGCCGATCCGGCCCAGGTCGAAGCGCTCGGGCGGATGCTGCGCGAGGCCGGCGAGGACGTCGTGATCGTCTGGGGCGAGCGGCTGACCCACGGCGGCAACCCCGACAACGCCGCCCGCGCGCTGCTGAAGGTCGCCGGCCGGCTGGGCCTGCTGGACGACCGCGCCGGCGCCGGCCTGCTGCAGGTGCCGTCGAGCCCCAACGGCCGCGGCCTGCGCGAGATCGGCCTGCTGCCGACCAGCGGCCCCGGCTTCCGCGAGCCGGCCGAGGTCGGCCGTTCCGCGCGCGAGATCGCCGAGGCGACCGCCGCCGGCCGGATCAGCGCCCTCCATCTGCTGCACGTCGACCCGGTCCAGAGCTTCCCCGAGCGGGGGCTGTGGGAGCGCGCGCTCGACCGCGCGTCCGGCGTCGTCGCCCACGCCCAGTTCCTGACCGACGGCCTCCGCGAGCACGCGACGGTCGTCTTCCCGGCCGAGGCCGGGGCCGAGAAGGAGGGCACCGTCACCCATCCGGACGGCCGGATCCAGCGGCTGCGGCCGGCGGTCGGGCGGCCGGAGGACGCGCGTCCGACCTGGCAGGTGCTCTCGCAGCTGATCGTCGCCACCGGCGGCGAGGCGACGGCCCTGACCTCGATGATGGTCACCAGCGAGATCGCCGAGGCGGTCCCGTTCTACGCCGGCCTGACCCACGACGAGATCGGCGGCTTCGGCGTCCGCTGGCAGGAGCGCGAGGCCGCCGCGGCCTTCCCCGCCGGCGAGAGCGGGCCGTTCACGCTCGACGCGCCGCAGCCCGCTGCCAGTCCCAACGGGGCGCTGCGGCTGGGGCGCTTCCGGTCGGTCTGGGCCTCGCCCGAGGTCGTCCATGCGCCGGCGCTCAAGTTCCTCGCCCCCAAGCAGCGGGCCGAGCTCAACCCCGACGACGCCGAGGAGCGGGGCATCCGCCACGGTCAGCAGGTCACGGTCACGGCGACGGACGAGGAGGGCCGCGCGGCCTCGATCGCCGCGGTCGCCCACCTCCGCGCGGCAGCCCCGCGCGGCAGCGTCTTCCTCGAAGCGGGCCTGGGGGCGGAGAGCGTCGACGCGCTCGACGCGCCGCTGGTGCGGGTGGAAGGCGGCCGGGCGTGATCGCGCCGGCGCCGCTGGCCGAGGTCGGGTTCTACGAGCCCTGGTGGATGCAGCTGATCAAGACCCTGGTCTTGTTCGGCGTCGGCTTCTCGCTGGTCCCGCTGGCGCTGCTCTACGAGCGCAAGCTGCTCGGCCGCTTCCAGAACCGGCCAGGCCCGAACCGCGTCGGCCCCTTCGGCACGTTGCAGCCGATGGCCGACATCTTCAAGCTCGTCACCAAGGAGCAGTTCAAGCCGCGCGGGTCGATCGGCTGGCTGTTCATCCTCTCGCCGCTGCTGGCGATGGTGGCGGCGCTGGCGACCTTCGCCCTGGTGCCGTTCAGCGGCCGTCCGCAGGACATCTTCGGCACGCCGGTCGGGCTCTACGGGCTCGACTCCGACATCGGCCTGCTGATCTTCTTCGCCTTCAGCTCGATCGGCGCCTACGGGGTGCTGCTCGGCGGCTGGTCGTCGGGCTCGAAGTACTCGTTCCTCGGCGCGATGCGCGGCGCGGCCCAGCTGATCTCGTACGAGGTCTCGCAGGGACTGGCGCTGCTCGGGATCGTGATGACCGCCGGCACGCTGTCGCTGTCGGGGATCGTCGAGCACCAGTCGGGGATGTGGTTCGTGCTGCCCCAGATCGTCGGCGCGTTCATCTTCTTCGTCGCCACCCTGGCCGAGATCAACCGCACGCCGTTCGACCTGCTGGAGGCCGACTCCGAGCTGGTCGCCGGCTACATGACCGAGTACGGCGGCGGCCGCTTCGCCCTCTACTACGTGGCCGAGTACGTCCACCTGGTGATGGCGGGCGCGATGTTCGCCACCCTCTTCCTCGGCGGCTGGCACCTGCCGTTCGGGATCGACGCCCCCGGCTGGGTCGACCCGTTCGTGGTGCTCGCGAAGACCGCGGTGATCGTCTCGCTGATCATCTGGATCCGCGCCTCGCTGCCGAAGGTCCGCTACGACCAGCTGATGTCGTTCGGCTGGAAGGTCCTGCTGCCCCTGGCCACCCTCAACGCGCTCGTGACGGCGGTCATCCTCGTCGTCACCGACTGAGCGCACCGGAATCACGAAGGCCTCCCTCATGCCCTGGAACCCCGGAGACGACCTCGTCGCGGTGCAGCGCGGCCCCGAGCCCGGCGGGCTCGGCGGCGCCTACCGCGTGCTGGGCGAGACCCTGCGCGGCCTGAAGACCTCGTTCGGACGGGTCGTCGAGGGCACCACGACGATCGAGTACCCCGAGCAGAAGACGCCGGTCTACCCGCGCTTCCGCGGCCGCCACCGGCTGCACACGTTCGAGGACACCGGGCTGGAGAAGTGCGTCGGCTGCTCGCTCTGCGCCGCCGCCTGCCCGGCCGACTGCATCCGCGTGGTCGCGGCCGAGAACGACCCGCTCGACCGGGTCTCCGGCGGCGAGCGCTACGCGGCGGTCTACGAGATCAACATGAGCCGCTGCATCTTCTGCGGCTACTGCGAGATGGCCTGCCCGTTCGACGCGATCACGATGGGCCACGACTACGAGCTGGCCGACTACAACCGGTCGGACCTGATCTTCACCAAGGAGATGCTGCTCGAGGAGCCGCCGGTGCGGACGCCGCTGCGGGCGGAGGGGGAGTAGCCGCGGCATGAACGAGCTGCTCTTCTTCATCGCCGGCCCGCTGGCCGTGATCGCCGCCCTCGGCGTGGTGGTCCTGCGCAACCCGTTCTACGCGGTGCTGTCGCTGGTCGCCCACCTGCTGTCGCTGGCCGCGCTCTTCCTGCTGCTCTACGCGCCGTTCGTCGCCGTGGTCCAGGTGATGGTCTACGTCGGCGCGGTGATGGTGCTCTACGTCTTCGTCAACGCCTACGTCGGCGGCGCCACCGACGCCACCGGTGGGCCCGCGCCGACGCTGCGCTGGCTCTCGGTCGCGATCGGGATCGGGCTGCTGGCGACGGTCGCGATCGCCACCCTCGGCTCGGGCCTGAAGGCGATCGACGCCGACGGCGCGAAGATCGGCGCCGACTTCGGCTCGCCCGGCCAGATCGGCGAGCTGCTGCTGACCCGCTTCCTGCTGCCCTTCGAGGCCGCCTCGTTCCTGCTGCTGGTGGCCGCCGTCGGCGCGGTCGTGCTGGCCCGCCGCCGCCGCGGCGTGCTGCCCGGCGAGGAGCGGATGATCGCCGCCCTCGACCTGCTGGCGCCGACCGGCACCGGCTCGATGCGCGAGGGCGTCGGCGCCGTCAACCCGGTCCCGGGCGCGCTCAGCGCCCACATCACGCCGTCGACCGGCGCCGGGTCCCCGCCCTCCCGCGGCGACCTGGACGGAGAGGAGGACTGATGGCCACCGGCTGGTACCTCGCCGTCTCGGCGATCGTCTTCGCGATCGGCGCCGCCGGCGTGCTCACGCGCCGCAACCCGCTGCTGGTCCTCGTCTGCCTGGAGCTGATGCTCAACGCCGGCAACCTGGCGCTGCTCTCGTTCGCGCGGATGCACGGCTCCGAGGAGGGCCAGGTCTTCGCGCTGGTGGTGATGGTCGTCGCCGCGGCCGAGGTCGCCGTCGGCCTGGGGATCGTCGTCGCCCTGTACCGCAACCGCGTCGCCGTCGACGTCGACGAGCTGCGGGAGTTGCAGGGATGACCGCCGCCGTCTCGCCTTCCATGCCCGACTCCGTCGTCACTTCACCCGTCCCCGGCCCGAACGGGGGTGCCCGATGAGCCCGACCGCCGCCGGCTGGATCGTCCTCGCGCTGCCGCTGTTCGGCGCGATCGTCCTCGGGCTCGGCTTCCGCGCCTGGAAGGGCGTCGCGGCCGGGATCCTCGGCACCGCCACCGTCGGGCTCGGCTTCGTCTTCTCCGTGCTGGCCCTGATCGGGCTCCAGGGCAAGGACGAGGAGCACCGCCAGATCGCCTCCAAGCTGTGGGACTACGCCCAGGTCGGCGGGGTCCATGTGCGGATGGAGATCCTCGTCGACCCGCTGTCGGTCGTGATGCTGCTGGTGGTGACCGGCGTCTCGACGCTGATCCACCTGTACTCGCTGGCCTACATGCGCGGCGACGCCGGCTACGCGCGCTTCTTCTCGTACCTGAACTTCTTCGTCTTCTCGATGCTGCTGCTGGTCCTGGCCAGCAACTTCGTGCTGCTGATCGTCGGCTGGGCCTTCGTCGGCGCGGCCAGCTACATGCTGATCAGCTACTGGTACCGCCGGACCACGGCGACCAGCGCCGGCATCAAGGCGTTCGTGATCAACGTCGTCGGCGACATCGGGCTGGTGCTCGGCGCGATCCTGCTGCTGCGCCACACCCACACGGTCGACTTCCTGGAGACCTTCGCGCGGGCCGAGGAGACCTTCGGCCCGGCCAGCGGCTCGACCGGGTCGCTGACCGCGGGCCTGCTGCTGATCATGGTCGGCGCCTTCGCCAAGTCGGCCCAGCTGCCGCTGCACACCTGGCTGCCGGACGCGATGGAGGGCCCGACGCCGGTCTCCTCGCTGATCCACGCGGCGACGATGGTGACCGCCGGCGTCTACCTGATCGCGCGCCTGCACCCGCTCTTCCAGCTGTCGGAAACGGCGATGGCGGTCGGGGCGATCATCGGCCTGCTGACGCTGCTGGTGGCCGGCACGATCGGCCTCACCCAGACCGACCTCAAGCGCGTCATCGCCTACTCGACGATGTCCCAGATCGGCTACATGATCATGGGCGTCTCGGCCGGGGCCTACGTCGCCGGCATGTTCCACCTGGTGACGCACGCGTTCTTCAAGGCGCTGCTGTTCATGGCCGCCGGCTCGCTGATCGCCGCGATGGCCGGCGAGCAGTCGCTCGACAAGATGCGCGGCTTCCGCAAGGCGATGCCGTTCACCTTCGGCGCGTTCGTGATCGGCGGCCTGGCGCTGGCCGGGATTCCGCCCTTCTCCGGCTTCTTCTCGAAGGACGAGATCCTGGCGGTGCTGGCGGCCGAGGGCGGCTGGCACTGGATCCTGGTCGTCGGCGGCTACGTCGGCGCCTTCCTGACCGCGGTCTACACCTGGCGGATGATCTTCCGGGCCTTCTGGGGCGAGCCCTGTCCCGAGGCCAAGGAGCTGGAGGAGGGCCACCTCCACCACGCCGAGGTCCACCGCAACCCGGCCAACGGCGAGATCGAGGACACCGACGTCGGCTTCCCCGGCCCGGAGCACCACATCGCCGAGCGGGCGACGCCGATGCGGATCGCGATGGGCGGCCTGGCGGTGCTGGCGGTCCTCGGCGGCCTGCTGGGGATCCCGTTCGGGATCCTGACGCCGCTGGAGCACTTCCTCGATCCGGTCTTCGAAGGCGCGCACACCGCGCACCCGGGCGACGGCCTGACGGCGATCGGGCTGCTGGTGGGCACCCTGCTCGGCGTCGCCGGGATCTACGTCGCCTACGTGATCTGGGCCAAGCCGCTGGAGCGGGGCGAGTCGCCGACGGCGATCTCGGCCGGCTGGCAGGAGCGGTTCGCGCCGATCCACCGGCTGTTCGTCAACAAGTGGTACTTCGACGAGCTGATCAACGCCCTGATCGTCACGCCCTTCCGCGCCTTCGGCCGCTTCGCCCACGACAGCTTCGAGCGGCTGGTGATCGGCGGCGCCTTCGTCGGCGGCGCCAGCGGGGCGACCCGCGGCGCGTCGGCGCTGGTGCGGCGGCTGCAGTCGGGCTACCTGCGGTCGTACTCGGCGCTGCTGCTGAGCGGGTTGATCGTCGTCCTCGTCTACTTCCTGGCCCAGAGCTGACCGATGCCGCACCTCTCGATCATCCTCTGGCTGCCGCTGGCGTTCGCGATCGCCGGGCTCTTCCTGCCCGGCAAGAGCGTCCGCTGGCTGTCGCTCGGCGGCTCGCTGCTGACGCTCGGCCTGGTCGTCGCCTACCTGTTCGACTTCGAGTCGGGCAAGCCGGGGCTCCAGCACCCGACCGACGAGAACTGGATCAGCGCCCTCGGCGTCCACTACCAGCTGGGCATCGACGGGCTCAACGTCTGGCTGCTGCTGCTGGCCGCCGTCGGCTTCACCTTCTCGATCGCGTGGTCCGCGTTGAAGGACGACGCCGCCTCGCTCGACCGTCCGCAGCAGTACTACTTCCACCTCGGGCTGGCCCAGACCGCCGTCATCGGGGCGCTGATCGCGCAGGACCTGATCCTGTTCGTCGCCTTCTTCGACCTGATGCTGATCCCGTTCTTCTTCCTCACCGCCCAGTGGGGCGAGGGGGAGGAGCGGACCAAGGCCGTCATCAAGATGGTCGTCTACACCCTCGTCGGCTCGCTGCTGATGCTGGTCGGCGCGATCGCCACCGGCGTGCTCGCGACCCCCGAGGGCCAGTCGGTCAGCTTCTCGTTCGCCGACCTGGCGGCGCGCGGCGTGCCCGAGGGCAGCCAGGGCTGGATCTTCGCCTGCTTCGCCGCGGCCTTCCTGGTCAAGATGCCGGCCTTCCCGATCCACGGCTGGCTGCGCGACGGCTACAAGGCGATGCCGCTGCCGGTGCTGGCGGTCTTCTCGGGCGTGCTCAGCAAGGTCGCGATCTACGGCTTCCTGCGGGTCGCGCTGCCGCTGCTGCCGCAGGGCGCGGCCGACCTCCGCTGGGTGGTCCTGATCATCGCCGTGATCTCGATCCTCTACGCCAGCTCGATCGCGCTGACCACCACCGACGCCCGGCTGGTGCTCGGGTTCTCGTCGGTCGCCCAGCTCGGCTTCATCACGCTCGGCGTCTTCAGCTTCCGGACCGACGGCGCCAGCGGCGCGCTGCTGCAGTCGGTCAACCACGGGCTGGTCGTGCTGCCGGCGTTCCTCGCGGTCGGGATCCTGGCCGCGCGGGCCGGTGGATCGGAGGACATCCGCGACATGGGCGGCGTGGCCTTCCGCGCGCCGATCTTCGCGGTCCTGTTCGTGATCGTCACCTACGCGGTGCTGGCGATGCCCGGCAGCGCCAACTTCGTCGGCGAGTTCCTGATCCTGCGCGGCACCTGGGAGGGCGCCTCGATCGCGCTCGCCGTGGTCGCCTCGATCGGCGTCGCGCTGGCGGCGGTCTACGCGCTGCGGCTGTTCATCCGCACCACCCACAACCGGGTCGGGCCGCGGGTCGTCAGCCGCGAGCTGCGGCCGGCCGAGCTGCTGCTGATGGCGATCCCGGTGCTGCTGATCGTGGCCCTGGCCGCCTACCCGCAGAAGACGATCCACGCCGGCGAGCAGGCGGCCACCCGCTCGGTGCTCGGCGCCGCGGTCGCCGCCGATCCGGCCGCCGCGCAGCGGATGCTGGCCGACGACGCCCGGACCGGCGGCGACGCGCGGGCGATCCTCGGCGAGACGCCCGGCCAGGGCGCCGCCACGAGCGGCGATCCGGCGACCCCCGAGCCGCAGCCCGGGGCGCCGGAGGGCGACGTGCCGATCGACCCGACCACCGGCCAGCCGGTCGACCCGGGCGCCGCCGAAGCTGTCCCCACGACTCCGGGAGCGGGCCGATGAGCGCCACCGTCTCCGCCGCCGTCAAGGCCCCGCACATCGACTGGGCCGGCTTCTCGCCGGTGCTGGCGCTGTTCGCCGGCGCCGTCGCCGTCCTGCTCGTGGGCCTGCTCCGCTCGCGCTTCGCCCGCGAGCGGGCGGTGCCGTTCCTCAGCATCGTCGCCTTCGCGGCCGCGGTCGGCCTGGCCGTCTGGCAGTGGGACGAGCGTGGCAGCCTGATCTCCGGCGCGCTGGCGCTCGACCCGCTGGCCCTGATCGGCACGATCGGGGTCGGCGTCGCCGGCATCGCCGCGGTGCTGCTGGCCGTCGGGGCGACCGCCCCGCGCGAGGCGGCCCACGGCGAGTTCCACGCCCTGCTGCTGGTCTCGGCCGCCGGCATGGCGCTGTTCGCCGGCGCCCAGAACCTGATCACCACCTTCCTCGGCCTCGAGCTGCTGTCGGTGCCGCTCTACGTGCTGGCGGCGACCGAGCTCTACCGCCGCCGCTCGTTGGAGTCGGGCCTCAAGTACCTGATCGTCGGCTCGGTCGGGTCGGCGACGCTGCTCTACGGCTTCGCGCTGATCTACGGCGCGACCGGCTTCACCGACTACGCGGCGATCGCCCAGGAGATCGGCAACGGCGACCTGCGCAGCGACCCGCTGCTGCTCGGCGGCGTCGCGATGGTCGTCGTCGGCCTCTGCTTCAAGGCCTCGGTCGCGCCCTTCCACCAGTGGACGCCCGACGTCTACGAGGGCGCGCCGACCTCGGTCACCGCCTTCATGGCCACGGCCACCAAGGTCGCGACCCTGATCGCGATGATCCGGCTCTTCGACGTCGCGCTGCCGGGGGTCTCCAGCGTCTGGGGCCCGGCGCTGGCGGCGCTGGCCGCGATCGCGATGATCGTCGGCAACGTCGGCGCGCTCGGCCAGGGCTCGGTCAAGCGGCTGCTGGCCTTCTCCTCCGTCGCCCAGGCCGGCTACATGCTGGTCGGCGTGGTCGTGGCGAGCCCGCTCGGGGCCGAGGCGACCGTCTTCTACGTGCTCGCCTACCTGGTGATGACCGCGGCGGCGTTCGCCGTCGTGACCGCGGTCGAGCGCGACAGCGGCAGCGACCACCAGCAGGCGTTCGTCGGCCTCGGCCGGCGGCGGCCGCTGCACGCGGTCGCGCTGACGCTCTCGCTGCTGGGCCTGGCCGGCGTCCCGGCGACGGTCGGCTTCGTGGCCAAGCTGCGGCTGATCGAGGCGGCGGTCGACGGCGACTACGCCTGGCTGGCCGTGGTGCTGGTGATCGGCTCGATGATCTCGTTCGCCTACTACCTGCGGCTGATCGCGCGGGTCTGGGCCGAGCAGCCGGCCGAGGACGAGGCGGCCGCCGGGGCGCTGGCCGTCCGCGAGACGCCGCAGCTGGCCGGGGCCGACCCCGCCGGCGACGCCGTCAGCGGCGTCCGCGCGCCGGTCGTCGCCGACGGTCCGCGGCTGCCCGTCAGCTTCGTGGCCGCCGTCGCCGGCGCCGCGGTGGTGGTGCTCGGGATCCTGCCCGGGCCGCTGATGGACACGGTCGAGGCCGTCGGCCGCACGCTGCCGGGCCTGCTCTAGGCCCCGCCGGCGGCGGTCCGCTCAGGGCCGCCGCCAGAAGCGCACGTAGTCGGCGTCGAGCGTGGTGGCGAGGGTCGTCGCGTCGGGCAGCGGCGCGCCGTTGGGGCGGCCGGCCTCCATGTAGCGCAGCAGCGCCGTCAGGTGCACCTGGAGCGGTCGCTGGAGCACCTGCTCGATCAGCCGCGCGTGGGCGAAGCGGGCGACCGGGCGGCCGTCGTAGTACCAGGTCATCGCGGCCGCGGTGACCTCGATCCCGACCGTGTGGAACTCCGAGGCGAAGTCGCGGACGGCGTCGCGCTGGCGGGCTCGCGTGCAGGTGCCGGGGCCGGCGAAGCACTGGCTGTCGCCGTACTCGACGGTGCACCAGCCCTCAGCGTTCCACTGGCCGGGACGGCACCAGTGGTAGGTCAGGTCGGCGGTGTCGGCGCGGCCGTCGCCGAACTGCTCGATCACGTCGATCTCCGGCGGCCAGTTCGGGCGTCCCGGCCGCCGCGGGAAGGTGGTCCAGAAGCTGCTGTTGCGGGCCGCGCCGCGGGGCATCCGCACGCGCGCCTCCAGGTAGCCCGGGAAGCCGGCGTCGAGGCCGGCGACGACGCCGGTGCGGGTCTCGATCGCGGCCCCGAGGAAGGGCGGGGCGTAGCGGACGTAGTCGGCCGCGGTCCAGCGCGGGTTGTCGCGGTCGTGGGCCAGGCAGCTGGCGCCGGTCGGGTTGCGCGACGCCCGCAGCCGCGCGACGCCGTCGGCCACGGTCACGTTGTCGGCGGCGGTGCAGCTGCCCCAGTCGTTGTCGTAGCCGCGGCAGTCGCCGTTGGCGCAGCGGCCCCAGACGCGGTCGTCGAGCGCGCGGCCGGAGAACTCGTCGCGGAAGACCAGCGTCCAGGGGCCGGTCGGGCCGTCCGGCGCTGGTCCCGCGACGACCGGGTCGGCGACGGCGCGGCGGGTGCCGGCGGCGGCCCGGACGTCGTCGAGGTGGATCGTGCCCCGCCAGCCGGCGGCCGGCCGGATCTCGATCCCGAGCGCGCTGACGCCACGCCCCGACGGCACCGTCCAGGCGATCGGTTGCCAGCGTCCGGGGCGGACGGCGAGCGAGCGGGCGCGGAGGCCACCGCCGCGGGCGCGGACGTAGGGGCGCAGCCGGCCGGCGAACCCCGCCGGGGTCCGCAGCCAGGCCGTGACCCGGTTGCCGGCGGCCAGCCGCCGGACGGCCAGCGAGGCGTTGGCCAGCCGGACGCCGCCGCTGCCGCGGACGGGGACAGCCAGCGAGGCCCGGCCGCGGTGGCCGACGGTGGTGGCGACGGTCGTCGTCCCGCGGCCGCGGGGCAGCGACCAGCCGCCGCGCCGACGGTCCTCGAAGTCGCGGTCGAGGGCCGGGCGGCGGTCGCTCGACGTCGCGGCGGCGGCGGTGGTGGCGGCGCCGGCCAGGCCGAGGGTGCCGGCCCGGAGGGCGAGCGACGGCCGCCAGGGGGCGCCGGCGGCCCGCAGCGGCGCGACCGCGACGATCGCGGCGGCCACCAGTCCGACGGCGAGCGCCACCAGGATCGTCAGCGGGCGAGAGCGCCCCCACGAGACCGTCCACCTGGTCACCTTGGGCGCATGCTACGCCCGCGCCGACCCCCGGGTGCGGGGTCGGCGGACGGATATCCCCCTCGCGCTCCGCCCACCGGGGGATGGTCGCCCGCCGCCCCAGCGCGCAGACTCGGGGGTTCGTGGCGCTTCCCAGCTCCGTCCACCGCCGCCGACGACGACCCGTCGCGCGGATCGTCGACGCCCTGCCCGCCCCCGATCCGGTCCACGTCGCGCCGCTGCTGCTGGTGGTGCTGGCGCTGCTGCTGGCGCTCCGGGACGGTGGCTTCGCCGGCGCCCACGCCTACCCGATGGCGGTCGTCGCCGTCGCGCTGCTGGCCTGGCCGAGCGGGTCGGCGGCGCCGCTGCCGCGCAGCGCCCGAGTCGCGCTGGCGGCGACGGTCGCGCTGGCCGCCTGGAGCGCGCTCTCGATCGCCTGGGCGACGGTCCCGGCGCGGGCGCTCGAGGCGACGGCTCGGACCGTCCTCTACGGCGTCGGCCTGGCGCTGGTGCTGCGGGTGCCGTGGCCGGTCGCGGCGGCGCGCTCGCTGCTGGCGCTGGTCGGCGGCGGGATCGCGCTGCTGGCCGTGGCGACGCTGCTGCGGACGGCGCTGGCCGGGGATCCCGGCGCGCTGGTGGTCGACGGCCGCCTGACCGCGCCGCTCGGCTACGTCAACGCGACGGCCAACCTGTGGCTGCTGGGGATCTGGCCGCTGGTCGACCGCGCGTGCCACGGGCCGCGCCGCGGGCGCCCGGCGGCGGCCGCGGCGGTCGTGGTGCTGGTCGGGGCGACGCTGCTGACCCAGAGCCGCGGGGCGCTCCTGACGCTCGCCTTGACCGCCGTCGCCTACCTGCTGCTGGTCCGCCCGCGGGCCGCTCCGCTGGCGCTGATCGCGGGGGTGACGCTGCTGGCGCTGCCGCTGGCCATGGTCGCCTTCGACGTCCGCTCGGCGTCGTCGATCCCCGACCTGCGCTCGCGGCTCGACGCGGCGGTGCTGGCGATCGCCGCCGCCGCGCTGGTGGCGGCGACCGTGGTCGCCGGCGGGCAGCGGGCCCGCGGCCGGCTGCCGCGGGCGCTGCGGCGGCGGCTGGCCCACCCGCGGCTGCGGACCGCGGCGGCGGCGACGATCGCGGTCGTGCTGGCGTCGGCGGCGCTGGTCGCGATCGGCGACCCGGTGGCCTGGGGCGGCGACCGCTGGCGCAGCTTCCGCGACGGCGGCTACCGCGAGATGCCCGCGACCGGCAGCCGGCTCGGCTCGCTCGGCTCCTCGCGCTACGACTTCTACCGGGTCGCCCTCGACCGCTTCGCCGCCCGGCCGCTGACCGGCGACGGGGCGGAGAACATCGCCGTCGCCTACCTGCGCGACCGCCACGGCGACGAGGCGCCGGTCTACGCCCACAGCCTGCCGCTCGGCGTGCTGGCCGGGCTCGGGGCGGTCGGGTTGGCGCTCTGGGCGGCGCTGCTCGGCGGGCTCGGACGGGCGGTCGCGGTCGCCCGCCGCCGCGCCGGGCCCGAGGGCCGGGCGGTGGTGGCGGCGGCGGTGGCGGGCTTCCTGGCCTGGTTCGTGCACGGGCTCGGCGACTGGCTGTGGGAGTTCCCGGCCCTGACGCTGCTGGCCTTCGCGCTGCTGGCGGTCGCCGCGCGGACGGTCGCCGACGGGCCGCCGCTGCCGCCGGGGCCGCGGCTCCGCTGGCCGGCGATCGGGCGGCGGCTGACGGCGGTGCTGGTCGCCGCCGTGCTGCTGCTGCCGCTGGCGCTGGCCTCGCACTGGGAGCGGCGGGCGACGGCGCTCGCCTTCCGCCAGCCGGAGCGGGCGATCGCGCTCTTCGGCCGGGCGGCGGCGCTCGACCCGCTCGACGCCGATCCGCTGACCAGCCGCGCGGTCCTGCGCCGGCGGCGCGGCGACGCGGACGGCTGGGAGCGCGACCTGCGGCGGGCGCTCGGGCGGGTGCCCGACGACTGGTTCGCGCGGGCCGAACTGGCGATGGCGCTGGCGCAGCGCGGCGACCGTCGCGGGGCCCGCCGCGAGGCCGCGCGGGCGATCGCCCTCAACCCCCGCCAGCCGGTCCTGGGCGAGCTCCGCGACGGGCGGCCGGTCGCGCCCGACGCGATCGAGCGGCGGCTGGCGGCGGCCCAGGAGCAGCGGCTGCGGCCGCTCGCGCCGTGAGCGCCGGCGACCGCGAGCTGACGGCGTCCCTCCGGCCGGCGTAGATTCCCGCCCATGGCTTCCTCACGCACGACGGTCTACGTGGCCGAGGACCATCCGATCTACCTCGAGGGCCTGGTCCGCACGCTCGGCGGTCGCGCGGACCTGCAGATCGTGGGCAGCAGCGACGACGGCCGGACGGCCTGGGAGCAGATCCAGGAGCTGCGCCCCGACGTGGCGATCCTCGACATGCGGCTGCCGCGGATGACCGGGCTCGAGATCCTCGGCGCGATCCGCCGCCACGAGCTGCCGGTGAAGGCGATGATCCTCTCCGGCGAGACCTCCGGCGACCTGGTCTTCGAGGCGGTCCGGCTGGGGGTCGACGGCTACCTGGCCAAGGAGTCCAACCGCGACGAGGTCGCCGACGCGGTGGCGGCGATCGCCCGTGGCGGGACGGTCTTCTCCTCGGCGGTCCAGGCGGTGCTGGCGTCCGAGGTCCGCGGCCGCGAGCACGAGGAGCGGCCGATCCTCTCCCCGCGCGAGCGGCAGGTGCTGCGGCTGATCGCCGACGGCCTCTCCGGCCCCGCGATCGCCAAGGAGCTGCAGATCGGGGTGGCGACGGTCAAGAGCCACACCCAGAACGTCTACGAGAAGCTCGGCGTGCCGGAGCGGGCGGCGGCGGTCGCCGAGGCGATGCGCCGCGGATTGCTGGAGTAGCGCCGCGGGTCCCCCGATCGGAGGAGGCGACGGGTCGGCCGGGGGGTCGACGTTCACCGTCGCGACCCCCCGGTCGGACGATGGCGGCGGGTCGGCGCGGCCGCGACGATCGACGTCAGTGTCGTTCGCTGCGGCCACCCCGTCGTCGGTCCCCCATCGGACCGATGTCCGCCGACCGCGTTCCCGCGGTCGCCGGTGGCGACGGCGGACGGCACTGGTGGTGGTGCTGCTCGGCGCCGGCCCGCTGCTGGCCCCGGTCGGCGCTCACGCGGCGGACGAGTCCTGCTCAGCGGCCCACGCGCGGGTCGCCGGCGGGCCGACCGCGGTCGGCTACGCGGAGACCGGTGCGGTCGGCGTGCTGCCGCCGGCCAACGGCTGCGACCTGGGCGACGGCGGCACGGCCGGCGTCGCCGGAGCGGTCGCGGGCGGCCGCACGACGCTGGCCGACGCGCCGCCGATCGTCCGCCGCCCGGCCCGCGACGGCGGCCGTGACCGGACCGGTGCCGCCGGCGACCGCGAGCCGGCCGACGACCGGCTGGCGGCCCAGGTGCCGGCGGGCGGCGCCTCGGGCGGCGACGGGGGCGGGAGCGGGAGCGGCCCGGACGTGGCCGACCAGCCGTCGGCGACGGCGGCCGGCGGCGGCGACGGCGGCGGGCCGTCGCGGACGGTGCTGCTGGTCGGCGGGCTGATCGCGCTGCTGCTGGCCGTCGCGCTGCTGCTGCACGGCGGCCGCGTCGAGCAGGCGCGAACCTAGGCGTCGGCCGGCGGACGAGCGACGTCGAGCAGCGCCGCGCAGACCGCTGCCCGGGTCATCGACTTGTCGAGCAGCAGGTCGCCGCCGGCGGCGACCAGGGCCTGGCCGTGGTCGTCGTCGACGTCGGCCGTCATCAGCACCAGCCGGGTCGCCGGGGCGTCGCCGCGGCTGCGCAGCGCGTCGACCACCTCGAGCCCGGTCATCCCCGGCATCCGCATGTCGAGCAGGGCGACGTCGGGACGCAATCGCAGGATCGCCTCCAGGGCCGAGATCCCGTCCTCGACCTCGGCCACCAGCGAGAGCGGCGGCCGGCGGGCGATCGCGCGGGCGATCCCGTCGCGGTAGCGGGGGTAGTCGTCGGCGAGGACGACGGTGATCGGCGGCGGCGCGGGGGCGGGCGCGGCGACCAGCGTCGGAGTACGGGGATCGGCGGAGCCGCTGTCGAGCATCGGGGTGCGGGGGCGGCGCGCAGGCGCCAGGGGTGGGGCGAGCGGCGGAGTACGCCGGCCTCGGGACGGGGGGATCCCGACGGTGACTGTTTGCACCGTCCACGCGAACGATAGCCGCAGCTCATCCGGAGATCCAGCGTGAAATCCACGGACCGCCGTTCCGACCGTCGAGCGCGCTACGGTGGCCGACCCGTGCGTTACCCCGTCGACGACCTGACCGACGACGAGCGGGCGCGCGTCGCGCCGCACGTCACCGACCTGGAACGGCCGGTCTTCGGGCTGGTCAACCTGCCGGAGACGGTCAAGGGCGCGCTCTTCGCCCGCTACAGCCGCTACCCCGGCACGCTGCGGCGGCTGTTCCTCGACGAGTTCGCCGACTCGCTGCCCGCGGGCGCCGGGGCGGCGGCCTGGGACAGCGGCGAGGGCCAGCGGGCGAGCGAGCTCTACGACCGGATCTTCCTCGGCTTCGGCGACGACTCGGTCGCCCAGCTCGGCGGGCTCCACGTGGCCGCCGAGTGGTGCTCGAACGTGCTGACGAAGATCCTCCAGCGGCCGCGGATCGGCGCCTACCTGGAGCAGTCGACGCGCTACATCGCCTACGACGCGCCGATGCCCGGCGGCGGCTACCGCTACTACCGCGACGGCGATCTCGGGCCGGGCTACGCGGCGGCGATGGACGACCTGTTCGCGATCTACGGCGACCTGCTGCCGCGGGTGACGGCCTGGTGCGCCGAGGCCTATCCGGCCGCCGACGGCACGCCGGCGGGGGTCCACGAGCGGGCGATCCGGGCCAAGGCGCTCGACCTGCTGCGCGGGCTGCTGCCGGCCTCGACCCTCAGCCACGTCGGGATCTACGCCTCGGGCCAGACCTACGAGCAGCTGATCCTGCACCTGCTGGGCCACCCGCTGCCGGAGGCCCGCCAGTACGGCCGCTGGATCCTCGACGCGGTCCAGGCGGTCACCCCGAGCTTCGTCAGCCGGGTCGAGCGGCCCGACCGCGGCGGCCGCTGGGTCGAGTACCTGCAGCAGCGCGAGGCCGCGGCCGACCGCTGGGCGGGGCGGCTGGGCCTCGACCGCGCGACGGCTGAGGCGGCGGTCGCCGGGCCGTCGGTGCGGCTGGTGCACGTCGACGGCGACGAGGACGACCTGCTGGCCGGGCTGCTCTACGAGGCGGCCGCGGTCGACGAGGGCGCCGCCCGCGCCGCCGTCGCCGGGCTGGCGGGGGAGGAGCGCGCGCGGCTGCTGGCCGACCTGGTCGGCGAGCGCGAGAACCGCCGCCATCGCCCCGGCCGCGGGCTCGAGCGGCTGCGCTACCGGTTCGAGGTCGTCAGCGACTACGGCGCCTTCCGCGACCTCCAGCGGCACCGGATGCTGACCGTCCAGTGGCAGCGGCTGACCCCGGAGCTGGGCGCCGAGGTGCCGGACGAGGTCGAGCGGGCCGGCGGCGGCGACGACTACCGGCGGGCGCTGGCGCGGTCGGCCGAGGCATGGCAGGCGCTGGTCGACGCCGGCCGCCCGCGCGAGGCCTCCTACGCGGTCGCCCTCGGCTACCGGATCCGCTACGTGCTCGACCTCAACGCCCGCGCGGCGATGCAGCTGATCGAGCTGCGCTCCGGCCGCGAGGGCCACCCCTCCTACCGCGCGGTCGCGCACGAGATGCAGCGGCTGATCGGCGAGGTCCACCCGACCGTCGCCGCCGCGATGCGCCACGTCGACACGACCACCGAGCCGCGGCTGGAGCGGATGCTGAGCGAGATGCGCGCCGACGCGCGGCTCCGCGGCGGCTGACCGGCCGCGCGCTCAGGCCCGCCGGCGCCGCGGCTGGCCATCTGGGGCCAGCTCGTCGTAGACGTCGAGCAGCGCGGCCGACCAGGCGTCGAGCGAGCGGCGCGCGACCACGCCCTCGCGGGTGCGGGCGGTCCGCTCGGCCCGCTGCTGCGGGCTCCACGCCAGGACCTCTTCGAGGCCGCCGGCCAGCGCGGCCGGCCGGCGGTCGACGATCAGGCAGGCCGGCAGCCCGTCGGCGGTCACGCGGTGGCTGGGGATGTCGGAGGCGACCACCGGCAGCCCGCACGAGAGCGCCTCGAGGACGGCGAACGGCATCCCCTCGGCGGCGCTCGGGGCGGCCAGCAGGTCGGCGGCGGCGTAGAGGTCGCGGATCCGGTCGGTCGGCTCGACCACCGTCAGGGCCTCGGCGACGCCCAGCTCGGCGGCGGTCCGGCGGGCCTCGTCGGCGGCCCCGACGACGGCGGCGACGAGCGGCCGGCCGCGGCCCCGCAGCTCGGCGACCGCCTCCAGCAGCAGCCGGCCGCCCTTGCGCTCCCAGTCCCAGCCGAGGAACAGCGCCAGCGGCTGCTCCCCGGGCACGCCGAGGGCGGCGCGGGCCGCCTGCCGCTCGGCCGCCGACGGGGGCGCGAAGGCGGCGGTGTCGATCCCGTTCGGCAGCAGCGTCACCCGCGACCGCAGCGCCCGCCGGCGGCGCAGCTGCTCGTCGATCTCGGGTCCGACCGACAGCAGCCGGTCGACGGCCCGGCCCGGGCCGTGCAGCAGCGCGGCGTTGCGGGCCCGCATCAGCGGCTGCTCGTGGAGCGGCGTGTGGACGTGCCAGACGATCGCCGTCTGCGGCCGGCGGCCGGCGGCCAGCACCGCGGGGACGTCCCAGCGCGAGAAGTGGCTGTGGAGCAGCAGCGGCCCCGGCTCGGCCAGGCGCGCGGCCAGGGCGCGGCCGGCGGCCCGTCGCGGGCGCGCCTCGGCGGTCCAGGCGGCGAAGCCGTCGCGCTGCAGCTCGCGGTACCAGGGACGGTCGTCGGCCTCGGGCGTGAACCCGGCCTCGAACCGCCAGCCGCGCTGCTCGACCGCGCGCGCCGCGGCCCGGATCATCGGCACGAACGATCCGGGGTAGGGGCCGCCGTAGGCCGACAGGTGAAGGACGCGCATCGGGCGGGAGCGTACCCCCGGTTCGCCGTCCCAGCGGGCGATTGGCGCGTCGCCACGGTCCGGCTCCGCCGATCGGTGGAGCGCCGCCACCCCCGTCCGGACGGGGCCCGATCCACCACCTGATCGTTCGGTCGTCCGATGCAGTTGCCGCGCCGGCACCGCCACGATGGTCGTCGGAGTCCTACGACCGACCGTCGCCCTGGGGGCCACCCGTTGATCACCATCCCGTCCTCGCGCTTCCACGGCGCCTACGGCCAGCAGCCGCTGGCCGTCGCCCACGACCTCGACGGTCACGACCTGCTGCGGCTGGAGTCGCTGGTGGCCCTGGCCGCCCGCCATCCCGCCGACCTGGTCGAGCACAACATCGGCGACGTGCCGGTCTCGAACCCGGGCGGCGTCGCGCCGCGGATCGAGCTCGACCCGGCCCAGGTGCTGGCCGACATCGCCGACAACGGCTGCTGGATGGTGCTCAAGCACGTGCAGCGCGACCCGGCCTACCGGGCGCTGCTCGACCGCGTCCTCGACGAGGCCGGCGCCGCCGTGCCTCCGGGCGAGGAGACGACCCACATGCGCGAGGCGTTCGTCTTCGTCTCCGGTCCCGGCGCCGTGACCCCGGCCCACATCGACCCGGAGCAGAACTTCCTGCTCCAGGTGCGCGGCAGCAAGGCGATGCACGTCGGCCGCTTCGCCGACGACGCCGTCCGGACCCGCGAGCTGGAGCGCTACTACTCCGGCGCCCACCGCAACATCGAGGCCACGCCGACCGACGAGCAGGTCTTCGAGCTGCAGCCGGGCGACGGCGTCTACGTGCCGCCGAACGCGCCCCACTGGGTCCAGAACGGCAGCGAGGTGTCGATCTCGCTCTCGGTCACCTGGCGTACACGGCAAACAGAGCGCTACAGTGCGATCTGGGCGATGAACCACCGGCTGCGGTCGCGTGGTCACGATCCCAGGAATCCCGGCGAGAGCGCGCTGGCCGACTCGGCGAAGGTCACCGCTGTGCGGCTGATCCGGCTCCGCAACCGCCTGCGCCGGGGGCACTCGTAGCCGTCCCCGCCACAGCCCTTGTCCCGACCGATACCCGTCGCCACCCCCACCCGGCCGGCCGGGAGCGCGGCCGGGAGCCGGCGATGAGGCTGGTCCACCCGCGGCGCGCGCTGGCGCCGGCGCTCGACCGCGCCGGCCTGCTGCCGGCGCTGCTGCGGCGCGGGCGCGGCTGGCGCGGGGTGCTGGTGCTGGCCTACCACCGGGTCGTCGAGGCGCCGGGCCCGCGGGCGTTCCGCGGCGTCTGGAGCACCGATCCGGCCGGCTTCGCGGCCCAGCTCGACGTGCTCGCCGAGCACTGCGAGGTGGTGCCGATCGAGGACGTGCCGCGCTACCACGGCGTCCGCGGCCGGCGGGTCGCGATCACCGTCGACGACTGCTACGTCGACTCCTACGCGGTGATGTTCCCCGCCCTCCGCGCCCGCGGGATGCCGGCGGCCTTCTTCCTGCCGTCGGGGATCATCGACCGGCGGGTGGTCGCCTTCTGGGACCAGGTGGCGTGGCTCGGCGGCGGACTGCCGGAGGACGAGCGGCTGCCGGAGGACGAGCTGGTGGCGGCCTACGGGGCGCTCCGCCACGACCAGCAGGCCGGCTTCCTCGACGACCTCGCCGCGCGCTCGCGCCGCGAGCCGCTGACCCCGGCCATGGTCGACGACGACTGGATGACCTGGGACATGGCCCGCGAGATGGCCGCCGCCGGGATGACGATCGGCGGCCACACCGACAGCCACCCGATCCTCAGCCGGCTGCCGGTCGCCGAGCAGCGGCGCGAGATCGCGCTCGGGGTCGAGCGGATCGCCGACGAGCTGGGGGAGCGGCCGACGACCTTCGCCTACCCGGTCGGCGGCCCGGCCGCGTTCGGGCCCGAGACGGCGGCGATCGTCCGCGAGCTCGGCCTGGTCGGCTACAGCATCTACGGGCGCCCGGCCGGCGGCGGGGCCTGGGATCCGGCCAACGCCCGCCGGGTGGCGATCGACGGCGACGCCACCAACGTCCGCGCGATCGTCGGCCTGCCCACCGTCTTCGCCGTCCCGTGGCCGCCGCCGGCGCTGGTCCGGCGGAGCGCGTCGACCCGCCGCACGCCGGCCTGACCCGCCTCTGCCGCGACCCGATGTACAGCGACTACACTGATCGACGCCGCCGCGCCCTCGCCGGCCGCCGGCTTCCGGGGGGAACCGACCGATGAACGACGCCTTCGCCGCCTCGCCCGATCCGTCACGGGACGGGTCGCTGACCTCGCTGGTCCAGGCGCTCCGCAACCGGCTCTGGGTCGTGATCGCCGTCGTCGTGCTCGTGGTCGGCGTCGCGGTGCTGGTCTCGGCGCTGCGCGAGCCCTCCTACGAGGCCTCGGCCGACCTGATCGTGACGCCGGTCTCGGCCGACGATCCGAGCTTCCTGGCGATCCCCGTCCTGCGCGAGTCGAACGACCCGTCGCGGACGATCCAGACCGCCGCCAGCGTGATCAAGTCGCCCCAGATCGCGGCCGAGGCCGCGCGCCGGATCGGCGGCGGGATCGACGGCTCGGCCGTCTCCGACGCGATCACGATCGAGCCGCTCGGGGCCAGCAACCTGGTCTCGGTGACGGCCCAGGCCAGCTCGCCGCAGCAGGCGCAGAAGCTGGCCAGCGCCTACGCCCGCGCGGCGCTCGACTTCCGCGACCAGCTGGTCCGGACCCGGGTCGACGCGGCGCTGGCCGGGATCACCGCCACCGACCCGACCGCCCAGGCGCGCCGGGTCCAGCTGGGGATCGTGCGCAAGGTCGGCGATCCGACGATCGGGCTGGCCCAGGACGCGCGGGTGCCGACGGCGCCGATCGGGGCCTCGAAGGCGCTGACCCTGGCCGTCGCGCTGATCGCCGGCCTGATCCTCGGCGGCCTCGCCGCGCTGCTGATGGAGCGGGTCGACCGCCGGGTCGGCGACCGCAGCGAGCTGATCGCCGAGATCCCGATCCCGGTCCTGGCGCGGGTCCCGCCGCTGCCCCGCGGACGCCGCGGGCTCGACGTGCCACCGGCGGTCAGAGAGGCGTTCCGGACGCTCCAGATCCAGCTCGACATGCGCCGCGGCAACGGCTGCCGCAGCGTGATGCTGACCAGCGCCAGCAGCGGCGACGGCAAGACGACCGCGGTCCTCAACCTGGCCTTCGCCCTGGTCGGCGCCGGCCACCGCGTGATCGTGATCGACTTCGACCTCCGCAAGCCCGACCTCGAGCGGCAGCTGGGCCTGGAGGCCTCGCGCGGGCTGGTGACGCTGCTGGGGAGCGAGACGCCGCTGGCCGAGCTGCTGCACGCCGCCCCGCGGCTGGCGCCGCTGCGGGTGGTGCCCGCGGCCGGGCAGCCCGGCGACGTGGCGCTGCTGCCGGTGCTGGCGCGGCGGCTCGACGCGATCCTGGCCGAGGCCGAGCAGCTGGCCGACTACGTGATCATGGACACCGCCCCGCTCGGCGAGGTCGGCGACGCGCTGGCGATCGTCGAGCACGCCGACGACGTGCTGCTCGTCGGCCGGCCCGGTTGGACCGACCAGCGCGCGCTCGAGGTGATGGCCGGGCTGCTGGAGCGCAGCAGCGTGATCCCGACCGGCTGGATCATCAGCGGCGACGAGGTCGCACCGCCCTCGTACTACTTCGATCCCGAGGAGCCCGCGGGCGGCTCCTCGCGGCGTGGGAAGTCCGGCACGGCCTAGCGCGCCGATGCGGGTCGCCTACGTCGTCTCGCGGTTCCCGCAGATCTCCGAGACGTTCATCGTCCGCGAGCTCGACGAGGTCGCGGCGGCCGGGGTCGCGATCGAGCTGTTCTCGCTCTTCGGGGTCCCGGACGGCGCGGTCGCGCACCCGCGGGCCGCGCCGTGGGTCGCGCGTCTGCACCGCGGGCGCCCCGTCCGCGGGCTCGCCGCGCTCGGCTGGTGGGGGCTGCGGCGGCCGCTGCGGCTGGGCGGCTCGCTGGCGGCGATCGCCTGGGGCCACCGGCGCTCGCCGCGGCACCTGCTGCGGGCGCTGGCGACCGCGGTCCTGGCCGCCGACCACGCGCGGACGATGCAACGGCTGGGGGTCGCGCGGGTCCACGCCCACTACGCCACCTACCCGGCCCTGACCGCCTGGCTGGTGCGGCGGCTGACGGGGCTGCCGTACGGCTTCACCGCCCACGCCCACGACCTCTACGTCGACCGCTCGTTCCTCCGCCGCAAGGTCGAGGACGCCGACCTGGTGGTGACGATCTCGCGCTTCAACCAGCGGCTGCTGCGCCAGGTGGCGCCGGCCGCCCGCCGGATCGAGGTCGTCCACATGGGCGTCGATCCGACGGCCTACGCGTTCCGCCCGCGGACGCTGCCGGCGACCGGCCCGGTGCGGCTGCTGTGCGTCGCGAGCCTGCAGGAGTACAAGGGCCACGCCGTGCTGCTGGCGGCGCTCGACGGCCGCCCCGAGCTGGCCCGGATCGAGCTCGACCTGGTCGGCGACGGGCCGCTGCGGGCGACGCTGGAGGCCGACGCGGCGGCCCGCGGGCTGGCCGCGCGGGTCCGCTTCCACGGCGGCCAGCCGGAGCAGCGGGTGCGCGAGCTGCTGGAGGCCGCCGACGGCTTCGTGCTGCCGAGCGTGGTCGCTCGCGACGGCCAGATGGAGGGCCTGCCGGTGGCGCTGATGGAGGCGCTGGCGGTCGGGCTGCCGACGGTCACGACGCGACTCTCGGGGATCCCGGAGCTGGTCGTCGACGGCGAGACCGGGCTGCTGGCCGAGCCGGCCGACCCGCGCGCGCTCGGCGACGCGCTGGCCCGGCTGCTGGCCGATCCGGCGGCCGCCCGCACGCGGGCCGCGGCCGGGCGCCGGCACGTCGAGGCGGCGTTCGACCTGCGGACGGTCGGCGCGACGATGGCCGCGCTGGTGGTCGATCCCGACGCGCCGCTGGCTCAGCCCGAGGGGGTGGCGTCATAGACCGCCAGCAGCCGATCGGCGGCCGCGCTCCAGGAGTAGCGGTCGACGACCAGCGCCCGCGCCGCCTCGGCCAGGGCCCGGCGGCGGGCGCCGTCGCGCAGCAGCGCCAGGCAGGCGTCGGCGAACTCGGCCGGCGACTCGGCGGCCAGGTAGTGCTCGCCGGGGCGGCCGTCGTCGACCCCCTGGACGGCGAGCGCGTTGGCGACCAGCGGGGTGCCGGCGCTGAACGCCTCCAGGACCTTGTTCTTGATCCCCGAGCCGGTGAACATCGGGATCGCCGCGACGGCCGCCCGGTGCAGCTCGTCGACCATCCGCGGGACCGGTCCGACGACGTCGACCCCGGGCAGCTCGGCGAGCTTGGCGACCGCCGCCGCCGGCCGCATCCCGACCAGCCGCAGCCGCGCCTCGGGCAGCTCGCGCCGGACCAGCGGCAGCACCTCGGCGGCCAGCCAGCGCGACGGCTCGACGTTGTGGAAGTAGCCGAGGTTGCCGAAGAAGACGATCTCCGGCGGGCGCTCGTCGGGGGCGGCGAAGGGGACGGCGTCGGGGTCGACCCCGTTGGCCACGACGGCGGCGCCGGCCAGCGCGGGGACGTCGTCGCGGTCGGCGGCGGAGACGACCGACATCGTGTCGGCGCGGGCGGCGGCGACGGCCTCGTAGCGGCCGACCAGCCGCGACTCGAGCCGGAAGACGGCGCGGGCGGGACCGCGGCTGGCCTCGGCCCGCGAGGCCATGTTCACGGAGTAGGCGTCCATCACGTCGAGGTGCCGGTGCCAGGGCCCGGCGGGCAGGTACGGCGCCATCCGCACCATGTGGGCGTGGACCACGTCGGGCCGCAGCTCGTCGATCGTCTGGGCGATCACCCGCCGCAGCCGCAGGTCCTGGTAGACCCGCACCTGGAGCGGGGTGCAGGGGGCGGTCGTGGCGTTGGCCAGCAGGGTCCCCGAGGGCGAGCGCGGGACGACCACGACGTCGACCCCGGGCAGCGGCTCGACCCGGGCGCGGGCCTCGTGGTCGCCGGTGCAGAGGAGGGTCACCGAGGCCCGCCGTCCGAGCTGCCGGGCGAGCTCCAGCGCGCGCAGCTGGTCGCCGCGCGTCGGGGGCCACGGAGCGCGCGGCGTGAGGAACAGGATCCGCATCGTCGAGAGCGGCCGGATCAGGCCCGGGAACCCCGGTGGGGACTGGGGATTCGTGGGTTCGGGGCCGGCCTAGCTGACAGTGCATACATGGGCGGTTCGATGATACCCTCCCGGGGTGGCGGGGGCGCCTGGGTCGGGTCCGGGCGTGGGTCCGTCCGGAGCCTTCCCGTGCCTCTCCTCGACGATCGAACCGCGCCCGCGGTCCCGACGCTCCCGGACGCTCGCCGGCTGCGCGTGCTGGCCGTGATCGACCACCTGGTCGGCGGCGGCGCCGAGCGCGCGGCGGTCGAACTGGCGCTGCGGCTGGCGGAGCGCCACGAGGTCGCGATCGCGGCCTCGCGGATGGGTCGCGGACCGGCCTCCGACGCGGTCGCCGAGGCGGTCGAGGAGCTGCGCCGCGGCGGGGTCCGGGTGCTGGCGCTGGGCCGCACGCGGACCCGGCGGGTGGGGGAGTGGCGACCGCTGCTGGGCGCGATGCGGCGCAACGGCTGCGACGTCGTCCACACCCACATGGTCGGGTCGAACTTCTGGGGTCCGTGGCTGCGCGGCGGCGGGGGCGCCGGGGCCTGGGTCGCGCACGAGCACTCCGGCTTCGCCCGCGGCGACGAGGGCCGCGCCGAGGCGCTGGTCAACCCGTGGATCGTCGGCCGCTTCGCCGACCGCGTGATCGTCCCCTCGCGGTGGTCGGCGCGCGAGATGGCCGCCCACCACGGGGTCCCGGCCGCCCGGATGCGGGTGGTGCCGAACGGCGCGCCGCCGGCGGCGGCCGACGGCGACGGTCGCCGCGACGCGGTCCGGGCCGAGCTGGGCGTGGCCGCCGGCGATCCGCTGATCGTGGTGGTCGCGATGCTGCGGCCGGAGAAGGGCCAGGAGGTCGCCGTGCGGGCGCTGGCGCGGTTGCGCCGGCACCACCCGACGGCGGTCCTGGCGCTGGCCGGGGCGGGCACCGTCCAGGATCCCGCCGGCACCCGCCCGGCGCTCGAGCGGCTGGCTGCCGAGGCCGGCGTCGGCGACGGCGTCCGCTTCCTCGGCCGCCGCGGCGACGTCGACGACCTGCTGGCCGCGGCCGACGTCGCGCTGCTGCCCTCGCAGGTCGAGAACCTGCCGCTGGCGCTGGTCGAGTACATGCGCTCCGGGACCCCGATCGTGACCACCGACCCGGGCGGCGTCGGCGAGCTGGTCGACGACGGCGAGCACGCGCTGGTGGTGCCGTGCGGCGACGACCAGGCGATGGCCGCCGCGCTGCGACGGGCGATCGACGACCCGGCCGCCGCGGCCGCGCGGGCGCGGGCGGCGCGCGAGCGGTTCGCCGCCCGCTTCACCTGGGACGCGATCGTGCCCCAGGTCGAGGCGGTCTACCGCGAGGCCCTGGCCGCGCGCGCGGGAGGCCGTCGTGGTGGCTGAGGCGACGATCGCGACGCGCGAGCTGCACGTCCACGCCCTGATCGACTACCTGGGCTTCGGCGGCGCCGAGGCGGTGCTGGCCGAGCTGGCCGCGGTCGCGCCGAGCGTCGGGATCCGGCTGACCGTCGGCTGCCTCAGCCGCGAGCACATCGACGGCGGCGCCGGCCGCCGGATCGTCGACGCCGGGATCGCCCCGGAGTACCTGGGCACCTCGACCCTGATCGGCCGCGCCGACCGCGCGCGGGTCCAGGCGCACCTGGAGCGGGTCCGGCCCGACGTCCTCCACACCCACCTCGACTACGCCGACGTGCTCGGCGGGCTGGCCGCGCGCCGGCTCGGCCTGCCGGCGGTCTCGACCTGGCACTCGGCGGCGATCCTGCCCGGCCTGCGGACGCGGGCGGTCGGCGCCCTCTCGGCCCGGGTCCGGCGCCGCGCCAGCCGCCGGATCGTGACCGTCTCCGAGGCCGCCCGCCGCACCTACCTCGAGCGCTGGCCGGTCGACCCGGCGCGGGTGGTGGCCGTCCACAACGCCGTCGGCCGGGCGCCCGAGCCGGGGGCCGGGGCGGTGATCCGGCGCGAGCTGGGGATCCCGCCGACGGCGCCGGTGCTCGGCGTGCTCTCGATGCTGCGGCCGGAGAAGGGCCACGACGTGACCGCGGCCGCGCTGGCGGCGATCCGCGCCCGCCACCCGGAGCTGCGGGTGATCGTGGCCGGCGACGGGGTCCAGCGGCCGGCGCTCGAACGGGCCGCGGCCCAGCTCGGCGACGGCGTCGTCCACCTGCTCGGGACCCGCCAGGACGTGATGCGGGTGCTCGACGCGGTCGACCTGCTGGTCCAGCCGTCGCGGGCCGAGGCGCTGGGGATGTCGATCATCGAGGGCTTCGCCGCCGGGGTGCCGGCGGTCGCGACCGCGGTCGGCGGGATCCCCGAGGTCGTCGACGAGACGGTCGGCGCGACGATCCCCGCGCCGCCGCAGGCCGCCGACCTGGCCGCCGCCGTCAACCGGCTGCTCGACGACCGCGAGGGGCTGCGGCGGCTGGGCCGGGCGGCCCGCGCCCGCTACGAGCAGCGGTTCTCGGTCTCCCGCTGGGGCCACGCGCTGCGCGTGGTCTACGACCAGGCCCTGGCCGCCGACGGCGCCCCGACCGGGAACGGGGCCCGCTGATGGCGCGCGCGCTCGCCTTCGCCGGGGTCCGGCCCGGGCTCGGCCGCGGCGACGGCCGCCGGTTCCCGCTGCTGCTGGCGGCGGCGATCGGACTCGCCGCGCTGGCGCTCGGCGGGCTCGTGGCCTACGACCCGATGCTCGGCCTCGGGGCGCTCGCCGGCGGCGGGTTCCTGCTGCTGGCCTTCCTCGACCTGCCGCTCGGGCTGGCGGTCTGGCTGGCCGTCCAGAGCCTGGCCGCCGCGCCCGGCACCCACGGCGGCCCGACCGGCACCACCGTGCTGGTGCTGCTCTGCTGGATCGCCCGCGCCGCCCGCGACCCGGCCGCCGTCCGGCGGGCGCTGCGCGAGGCCCGCTGGGCGGTCGGGCTGACCGCGCTGCTGCTGGCCTGGACGGCCGCCTCGCTGCTCTGGGCCGAGCAGCTGGCGCCGGCCCGCACGCTGCTGATCCAGTACGCGATCGCGATGGCCTTCGTGCCGGTGATCGCCACCAGCGACGACCGCGCGCGGGCGGTGATCGCGATCGCCACCGGCTACGTCGCCGGGGTCGTGGTCGCGGTCCTCTACGCGACCGCGCTCGGGACCGTCGACCAGCCCTACCTGCCGATCGCGGGCCGCCCGGGCGAGTCGCAGGGGCGGCTGTGGCTGGGCAACAACGACCCCAACTACCTGGCCTCGACGATCGTCTCGGCGCTGGCGCTGTCGGGCGGGCTGCTGGCGGTGACCCGCCGCCGCGCGTTCCGGATCGCGCTCGTGGCCGGGCTGCCGGTGCTGCTCTACGGGCTGGCGGCGACCCAGTCGCGGGGCGGGATCGTGGCGCTGCTGGTGGTGGCGGTCGCGGCCCCGGTCCTCTGCCGCGGCCGGCGGCTGCAGGTGACCGGCTACCTGGCGGTCGGGCTGGCGGTGGCGGCGATGCTGTTCGTCTCCCAGCCCGGCGCCTTCGAACGGCTCAGCTCGTCGGACTCGCGCGGCGGCACCGGCCGCTCCGACGTCTGGCACGCGGCCTCGCGGGTGACCGCCGAGCACCCGCTGACCGGGGTCGGCGTCGGCAACTTCCAGGTCGTCCTGCCCCGCTACGGTGACCAGCCCGGCCTGGTCACCTACGCCGACTTCATCGTCTCGACGCCGCTCTTCGCGGTCAGCATCTGGTGGCAGGCGCTGTCGGAGACGGGCGTCGTCGGCGGGCTGCTGCTGCTCGCCGCGCTGCTCGCCTGCCTGATCTCGGCGTGGCGGGCGGGCCAGCGCTTCGCCCGCGCGCGACGACCGGACCTCGCGTTCCTGGCCCAGATGGTCCTGACCGGCCAGCTCGGCGCGATCGCCGCCTCGACCTTCCTCTCGAACGCCAACGAGCGGCTCTTCTGGGGCCTGCTGGCGCTCGGCCCGGCGCTGCTGGTGGCGTCGCGCCACGCCACCCGCCCGCCGGCTTCGACCCCGACCTCGCCCGCGGACGCGTGACCGCGGAGGTCGACGACGACGCGCCGTCGATCGGTCGCGACATGCGCCACGGCCTGGTCTGGTCGGTGCTGGCGCTGGTCGGCAGCAAGCTGCTCGGCTTCGTCTCGATCCTGGTGCTGGCGCGGCTGCTGGCGCCCGACGAGTTCGGCACCCTGGCCGCGGTCGTCACCTTCCTGGCCTTCCTCCAGCTCGGCAGCGACCTCGGGATGCAGGCCGCGGTGGTCTACGAGCAGGAGCGGGGGATCAGCCACCGGGTCCACGTCGCCTTCACGCTCAACATCGCGCTGGTCGTCGTCCTGACCGCGGTCGGGCTGGTGCTGGCCGGGCCGATCGCGTCGTTCCTCGGCAGCCCCGACGCCGCCGGGCTGTTCCGGCTCGGGATGCTGAACCTGCTGCTGATGGGGCTCGGCAACGTCCACGACGGGCTGCTGCTGCGCGACATGGCGTTCTCGCGCCGGATCCGGCCCCAGATCGCGCAGTCGGCGGTCCAGGCCGCGGTCTCGATCGTGCTGGCCGTGATCCTGCGCGATGCGACCGCGCTGGTGGTCGGGATGCTCGCCGGCACGGCGGCCTGGGTGGCGATGCAGTGGCGGATGACCCCGTTCCGCCCGCGGCTGGCCTTCGACCGCCGGATCGCGCGCGAGATGATCGGCTACGGCGGCGCGGCGGCGGTGCTCGAGGTGACCGCGCTGGTCGCCACCCGCGCCGACGCGGTGGTGATCGGCAACGTCCTCGGCAGCACCGCGCTCGGCCTCTACGCGATGGCCTTCCGGTTGCCCGAGCTGGTGCTGTCGAACGTCACCTGGACCGTCTCCGGGGTCGCCTTCCCGGCCCTGGCCCGGCAGCGGGCGCGGGGGTTGCAGGACGCGACCGTCCAGCTCTGCCGCTACCTGTCGCTCTACACGCTGCCGGTGGCGGCGCTGCTGATGGTGCTCGCCGACCCGATCGTGGGCACGCTCTTCTCCGACCGCTGGCAGGCCGCCGCGCCGCTGCTGGTAGCGGTCGCCGCGATGCTCGCCGTCCAGACGCTGGTCTTCCCGCTCGGCGACGCGGCCAAGGCGCTCGGCCACCAGCGGACGATGGTGGCGATCAACCTCGTCCACGTGCCGCTGCTCTACGGCGCGATGGTGCTGGCCTCGGACTCCGGGCTGCGGGCGGTGGCCTGGGCCGGGACCGGCGTCAGCCTGCTCCACACCGCCTTCTACCTGGTCTGGATCCGCTCGCTGACCGGGGTTGGTCCGGGAGCGCTGGCCGCGGCGCTGCGGGCGCCGGTGGCGATCGCGCTGGCGGCGGCGGCGGGGGCCGCGGCGGTCCGCTTCCCGCTCGCCGACGCGCCCGACCCGCTGCTGCTGGCGCTGGGGCTGGCCGCCGCGCTGGTCGCGGTGGTGGCGGTCGGCCGGATCGTCGCCCCGGGGCTACCGGCCGAGCTGCTGGGCGGGCGCGACCCGCGCAGCCTGCTGCCCGGCCGCTGGCGGGCGGCCGCGTCGCCGGGGGAGCCGGGCTGAGATGGCGCTGACCGTCGAACGGCGGCCGCTGACGGCGCTGACCGCCGCCGAGCGAGAACAGTGGCGGGCGTTGGCCGCGCGCGCGGTCGAGGCCAACCCGTTCCTGGAACCCGAGCTGCTGGTCCCGGCCGGCGCCCACCTGGAGGGCGGCGAGCGGGTCGAGCTGCTGGTCGTCCGCGACGGCGAGCGGTGGCGCGGCTGCCTGGCCGTGCGGACCCAGCCGAAGTGGTCGGCGCTGTGGCTGCCGTGCGTGCGCAGCTGGCGCAATCCCTACGGCTTCCTCGACACGCCGCTGGTCGACCGCGACCACGTAGGCCCCGTCTGCGCGGCGATCGCCCGCGCCAGCGGCGCCTGGCCGGGACGGGCGTTCCTGGTCGTCGAGCACGCCGCCGACGGCCCGGTGGCCGCCGCGCTGCTGGCCGCAGCGCCGGCCCGCCCGCGGTCGGCGCGGCCGTTCGCCTTCGAGCGGGTCGAGCGGGCGGCGCTGCGGCGGCGGCCGGAGGACGACTACGTCCGCGGCTTCGTCTCCGGCAAGCGGCGGCGCGAGCTGGGCCGCACCCGGCGGCTACTGGAGCGCGAGACGGGCGGCCCCGTCGCGCTGGTCGACGCGACCGGCGACGGGGCGGCGCTCGACCGCTTCCTGGCGCTGGAGAGCGCCGGCTGGAAGGGCCAGGCGGGGACCGCGCTGGCCTCGCGTCCCGGCCACGAGCGGTTCCTGCGCGAGACGGTCGCGGGCTTCGCCGCCGACGGCCGGATCCGGCTGCTGGAGCTGCGCGCGGGCGAGCGGACGGTCGCGGCGCTGCTCTGCGTGGTCGCCGACCGCACGCTCTACACGCTCAAGATCGGCTACGACGAGACGCTCGCCTCCGGTGCGCCGGGGATCCTGCTGCTGGTCGACGTCGCCTCGTGGTTCCACGCCCAGCCCGAGCTCGACGCGGTCGACTCGTGCGCGTCGCCCGACCACCCGACGATCAACCGGCTGTGGCCCGACCGCCGCGGGATCGTCACCCCGGTGCTGCCGGCGGCGGGCGTCGGCGGCCGGCTGACGGTGGCCCTCGATCGCCGGCGGCGGGCCGCGGCGGAGGCGTCGTGAGCGCGCGGGTGCGGCTGATCCCGCCGGCGCGGTTCGCCGAGGCGGAACCGCTCTGGCGGGCGCTCGAGGCCGAGCTGCCGCTGGTGCCGGTGGCCCGCGGCTGGGCCTGGGCGAGCGCCTGGGTGGCGGCCTACGGCGACCTGCTGCCGACCTCCGTCGCCGTCGTCAGCGGCCCCGACGGCAGCGTCTGGGGGATCGCGCTGCTGCCCCGCGGCCGCCGCCGCTTCGGCCCGGTCACGATCCGCTCGCTGTGGATCGGGACCGCCAACCTGCCGGTCGGGTCCGAGGTCTGCGCCGAGTTCACCGGTCCGCTGGCCCGTCCCGGCCGCGAGCGCGAGGTGGTCGCCGCGATCGTCGCCGCGGCCCGCCGCTGGCGCGGCTGGGACGAGCTGCGGGCCGAGGGCCTGGCCGCCGAGGACGCCGAGCGGCTGCGGGCCACCTGGCCGGCGGGGCGGGTCCGGGTGCGCGAGGAGCCGAGCCCCTTCTGCGACCTCGGCGCGCTCGCCCCCGAGGAGGACGTCGCCGCCGCGCTCGGCTCCGGCAGCGCCCGCCGGCGGGCCCGCACCAGCCTGCGGGCGATGGCCCAACGGGGCGTGGTGGAGAGCGAGTGGGCGACCGACCCCGCGCGGGCCGCGGAGCTGCTGGAGGAGCTGATCACGCTCCACCAGGCGCGCTGGACCGCCGACGGCGAGCCGGGCGTGTTCGCCGCCCCGCGGTTCGCGGCCTTCCACCGCGAGCTGGCCCCGCGGCTGGTCGCCGAGGGCCGGGCGACGCTCTTCCGGGCCACCGTCGACGGCCGCACGATCGGCTGTCTGTACCACTTCCTCGACGGCGAGCGGGTGCTCTTCTACCAGTCGGGGCTGGCCGGCTTCGACGACAACCGGCTGCGGCCGGGGATCGTCACCCACCTGCTGTCGATGGAGGCGGCCCGCGAGCGCGGCCTCCGGCTCTACGACTTCCTGGCCGGCGACCAGCGCTACAAGCGCGACCTCAGCAGCGACGCGGCGACGATCAGCGGGCTGACGCTGCGCCGCCGGCGGCTGCGGCTGGCGCTCTACGACGGCGCCCGCCGGGCTCGCGACCGCCGCGCCGGCTAGCGCCGGCTAGGAGGCCAGCGCCATCGTCCGCTCGCCGGCGACCGGCGCGCGGGCGTCGAGTGCCGGCTCGTCGCGGTCGAGCTCGACGACCGCCGCCGGGGCCCGCTCGGCGTCGGCCAGCCGCAGCGCCAGCCGCGGGCCGAGCGCGACCGCGGTCGCCGGGGCGACCACCTGGTGCTGGCGCTCGGCGAACATCCGGATCGTCTCGACGACGACGGCCAGGTCGAGCGCCAGCGAGCGGTGGCGGATGTAGTACAGGTCGTTGCTGAGCTTGACGGCGCTGTCGCGGACCGAATTGGCGTAACCGGCCCGGACGCGGGCCCAGCCGGTGATCCCGGGACGGACCGCGTGGCGGTGGCCGAAGCCGGGGATCTCGCCCTCGAGCCAGGCGGTGATCTCGACCTGCTCGGGCCGCGGACCGACGAAGGCCATCTGGCCGCGGAGGACGTTGAGGATCTGCGGGACCTCGTCGAGGTGGGTCCGGCGCAGGAACGCCCCGATCCGCGTGATCCGCGGGTCGTCGGCGGCCGACCAGTCGCTGCCGCTGCCGCGCATCGTCCGCAGCTTCAGGATCTCGAACGGCACGCCGTAGCGGCCGACGCGGCGCTGGCGGAAGAAGACGCTCCGCTCGCCGTCGAGCAGGATCAGCGGGGCGGAGAGCGCCACCACCAGCAGCACGAAGGGCAGCGTCAGCAGCGCCAGCGCCAGGTCGAGCGCGCGGCGGGCGAGGTCGGCGCGGCGGAAGCGCGTCGGGTGCAGCAGCTCGGCCAGCCAGGCGTCGTCGAGCGACGAGAGCGGCACGATCCCCAGCGCCAGCTCGCAGAAGGCGCCGTGGCCGAGCGCCGGGACGTGGCGGTCGGGACGGACCAGCGCCGCCAGCACCGTCGGCCGCGGCAGGTGGTCGGTGTGGACCAGCAGCTGGGCGCCGGTGGCGGCGATCGTCGCGTCGAGCCGGTCGAGGTCGGTGGTCGCGCCGACGATCCGGAAGCCACCGGCGCCGGTCTCGGTCAGCGTCCGGTGGAGGTCGTCGGCCTCGCTGGCAGTGCCGACGATCAGGACCCGCGTGCCGCGCTCGGCCGGCTGCGGCCCGCGGCGGACCAGCAGCAGGACGGCGAGCGCGGTCAGCAGCGCCCCGGCGGCGCCGGCCAGCGGCAGCGTGCCGGAGATCAGCAGCCCGCCGACGACGACCAGCGCGGTGGCGCCGGTCAGGCGCAGGGCGGGCAGGACGCGGCCGGCGAGCGGCAGCGTGCGGACGGCGGCGGGGGCGCCGTCACCGGCCACCAGCGCCGCCAGGTAGACGAGCGCGACGAGCGCCGACAGCAGCCCGTCGCCGGTCACGAGGCCGAAGGCGAGGGCACCCGCGAGCGCCGGTAGACGCTCGATCAGGCCCCAGCGGCGGGGGCGTGCGGTCGCCGTCCAGTCGCTCCGGAGGGCGGCTGCTGATTGGGGCGCTTCGCCGTCGTACAGCACACCAGCATCGTGCGCGCAACCGCCGTAAACAACCATCCGACCACGGGGGGTTCCCCCGGGTGATTCGCGAGCCCCCCGGCGGTGGGCATCCTTCGGGGAGGCGCGGGTCCACTGATCGGGGGACCCAGGATCCCCCCGGCCGGAACCGGGGGTCGGAGGCCGGTCGCGAGCGGGGTCGCGGACCGGCCTCGGCGGGCCTCAGCCGGCGCTCGGGCCGCGGCCGTTCGGCGGCCAGCCGGGGACCACCGACGACGGCGTCGAGATGCCGAAGACGTAGTCGATCACCGTCGACGGATCGCCGATCTGGAGCTGCTCGCGGAGGTGCGCCTCGACCTCGTCGCGGGTCCGGCCGGAGGCGGCCATCGACAGCGCCACCAGCCGTGCGGCGTCCAGGCGGGCGGCCTCCGAGGGCTCGACGGCGGTCGCCGTCGGGGCGGGCGCGGCGGCGGCCGGCGGGACCTCGACCGGGGCCGCGGGCTCGGGGGCCGGGGCGTCGGCGGCGGGAGCGTCGGGCGCCGCGGGAGCCTCGGCCACGGGGGCCTCGGGGGCGGGCTCGGGCGTGATCGCCGGGGCGGGCACGGCGGCCTCCGCCGGCGGGTCCGGGGTCGCGGGGGCGGGCTCGGCGGCGGCGGGGGCGTCGGCCTCCACCGATCGGGGGGCCGACGCCTCCGGCGCGTGAGCGGCGACGGGGGTCGCGGCGCCGGCGGCGGGCGCGGCGGGCGTCTCGGCGGCGCGGCGGGCGACCAGCGCGTCGAGCCGGCCCTGGAGCGCGGCCAGCCGCTCGAGCTGCCCGTGCACGACCGTGGCCGCGTCGGTCAGGCTGGCCGTGACCTCGCGCAGCTCCTGGACCTCGGCGTCGACCTGCCCGCGGGCGGCGGCGTGCTCGTGCGCGGCGCGCTGCGTGGCCTCCGCCAGGATCGCCTGCGCCTGGTGCTCCGCGGTGGCCAGGATCGCGCCGACGCGCTGCGCGGCCTCGGCGGCGATCGATCGGGTGGGGTTCTCGGACATCGGGTTCCTCGCTGCGGTTCGCGGGGGGACCGGGCGGCGCGGCTCGCGCTCGGGGTCGGGTGGACGATACGCCGCCTCGGCGGGGGTGGAAAGGGCTGCAGGCGGGTTGGCGGACGGGGCCGGCGCGGGCATCAGCGGCGGTCGTCGGCGGTCGGGCGGGGGCCGCCGTTGCGGCGGGCGACGATCGAGGAGGGCGAGCTGAAGACGAACTCGATCACCGGCGCCGGATCCTCGACGCCGAGGTGGCGGCGCAGGTGCTCCTCGACCTCGGACGCGGAGCTGCCGCTGGCCGCCATCGAGAGCGCCACCAGCCGCGCGGCGACGGTCAGGTCGTCGCCGTCGGTCGTCCGCTCGTCGTCGGCCGCGAACGGGTCGTCGGCCGCGTCCTCCTCGAAGACGGTGGCGGGGGCGGCCGTCGGCGGCTCGGGCAGCGGCGGCAGCAGCGGCTCGGGCGTCGGCAGGGGCTCGGGCGTCGGCGCCGGCGGGGCGACCGCGGCGGCCGGGGCCGAGGCCTGGGCGGCGGGGGCCTGGGCGGCAAGGGCCGGCGACGCGGGAGCCGCGACCGGGGCGGGCACGGAGGCGGCCGGCTCCGGGACCGGGACCGCCGCCGGGGCCGACGCGGCGGCGGCCACGGCCGGGGCGGCGGGGGGCGCGACCGGGACCGAGGCGGCCGGCTGCTCGTCGACCAGCCGCTCCAGCCGGCGGGCCTGGACGTCGACGGTGCCGGACGCGGCCAGCAGCTCGCCGACCGTGGTCCGGATCCGCGCCAGCTCGGCGTGGACCTCGGTCAGGGCCCGCTCACGGGTGGCGGCGGCCTCGCGCTCGGCGTCGGCGCGGACGGTCGCCGCCTGGCGCTCGGCGTCGGTCGTCATCGCGGTCGCCCGCTGGCGCGACGCGACCACCAGCGCCCGGGCGTGGCGCTCGGCCGCGACCAGGATCTCCTCGGCCTGCTGCTCGGCGGCGGCCACGACCGCCTCGACGCGGGCGGCGGCACTGGTGGCGATGGGGGGAAGGACGCTGTCGGTCATCGAAGCTCCGTGGTCGGCCCCGGGGCGTGTGTACGCCGCACAAAGGCGCAGGGGCAGGGTGGCAGATGGGGTCGGGGCGCCGGGCGGGTGGTGGTCATCGTGCAGCCTCCCGGCGGGCGCGCTGGCGGCCCGGGACCGCCGGCGACCAGGCCCCGAGCACGCCGTCGACGTGCGGGGTCCAGGGATCGCCACGGACCTCGATCGGCACCAGCACGTCGTCGAGCGACAGCTGGCGCAGACCCTCCAGCAGCAGCTCGATCGCCGCCCCGCTCGGAGGCGTCGGCGGCGCGATCCCGGCGGGCAGCAGGTGCGGACGGACGGCGTCGCCGGGCACGATCGCGGCCCGGATCAGGCGCGCGTGCATCGCCGGCGCCGCCAGCGGCAGCGCCAGCAGCAGGTCGCGGACGCCCGGTCGCGCCGGTCCCGACCCCGGACCGGGATCGTCGTCGCCGTCGAGGCCGGTCATCGCCAGCAGCGTCCGGCGGCCGCTCGTCCAGAGGTCGCAGGCGGTCGCGTAGGTCCGCAGCAGCGTGCCCGCCGGATCGTCGCCGGCGACGCCGATCACGCGCAGCGTCGCGTCGCCCTCGGGTCGCCGGTCAGTCGCCATCGCGAGCGCGGGTCGGGGCGTACAGGCGGCGCTCGATCGCGAGCGGGTCGAGCGGCTGGCGGCGGTCGATCGCCGCGCAGACCTCGCGCACGACCGGGTTCGACGGGTAGCGGCGGGCGGCGACCCGGCAGTCGGCGGCGGCCTCGGCGGTGCGGCCCAGCCGGGCCCGCGCGATCGACCGCTCCAGCCGCCCGAACCACTCGTCGGGGGCCCGTCCGACGGCCCGGGAGAGGGCGGCGTCGGCGGCGGCGAAGCGTCCCCGGCGCAGCTCCAGCAGCCCCTCCAGCGCGGGCGGGGTGGACGAGGGCGTCAGCGCGGCGGCGCGGCGGGCCCAGCTGATCGCGGCGGCCGGATCGGTGCCGGCCAGGTCGGTCGCTCGCTGCTCGGCGGCCGAGGCGGTGGCGAGCACGCCGAACAGCGCCAGCAGCGGCAGCGCGATGGCCAGCGCGGTCCGCGGCCGCTGCGCGCGCGGGGCGTCGGCGTCGGTCGGGGCGGCGGCGCGGGTGCCGCGGGCGACGGCGCCGAGCAGCACCAGCGTCGGCAGCACGACGGCGGGGAAGGCCCAGGTCCAGTCGAACGACGCCTGCAGCAGCACCGCCCCGACGGCGGTCACGGCGACCAGCGCCGGCAGCCGGTCACGGGCCTGGGCCCGCAGCGTCCGGGCGACGCCGACCAGCGCCAGCGCCAGCGCGGCGGCGGCCAGCAGCAGCCCGGGCAGGCCGAGCGCCGCGGCCACGTCGAGCGGTTCGCTGTGCGCGTAGCGGGGCGCCTCGGAGCCGTCGCGGTGCTCCAGGTACGAGACGCGGAAGCCGCCGAGGCCGTCGCCCCGCAGCGGGTTGGCCCGCAGGTCGCGCAGCGCCACCCGGTAGAAGTCGCCGCGGTCCGATCCGAGGCCGCCGCTGAGGCGGGTGTCGCGGGCGTTGATCGTGCCGTAGCCGCTGGTCGTGACGTCGTGCCAGCGGTCGCCGGCGAAGGTCAGCGGGTTGCCGGCCGCGACGGTCGTGGCGGCGAGGGCGACGACGACCACGACCACCAGCGCCCGCCGCCGGCCGCCGATCCCGGGGTCGAGCCGCGGCAGGGCGACCAGCGCGCTCCAGGCGACGGCGCCGATCAGGCCGATCGCCAGCCCGACCAGCAGCGCCTCGGCCCCGGCGGCGTCGAGCCCGTCGCCGGCGGTCCGCACGTCGTGCAGCGACGGCCAGGCGCCGAGCAGCGCCGCGGCCAGCAGCCCGACGGCGGCCAGCGACCGCAGCCGCAGCTCGGTCAGCACCAGCAGCAGCGCGACGGCGGCGACCGCGCTGATGATCGCGCCGCGGCTCTGGGTCAGCACGATCAGGGTCGCGAAGAGGACCGCCGCGCCGAAGCCGGCTCCCGCCACCTGGCGCGAAGCGCGCGCGTCGACGGCGATGCCGAGGGCGACGACCAGGCCCAGCAGCCAGAGCGCGGCGCCGACGTTGACGTAGCCGACGGGCCCCTGCAGCCGCCGGTCGGCGCCCCAGATCCCGAGCGGGTCGTGGGCGGCGCCCCGGAGGACGGTGACCACGGCGACGACGGCGATCGCGGCGACGACCAGCCACAGCAGCCGGCGGAGGTCGTCGGGCGTCCAGCGGCGCAGCAGCGGCAGCGCGAAGGCGAGCAGGTAGAGCAGCCCGCGGATCCCCTCCTCGAAGGCGTCGCCGGGCATCGGGGTCCAGGCGATCGAGGCCAGCCCGAGCAGGGCCAGGGCGGCGCCGCAGACGAGGGCGATCCGCAGCGGCCGCTCGTGGGGCCAGCGGCCGAAGCCGGAGGTCGCGATCGCGACCACCAGCACGGTCAGGGCGCAGCCGACGATGCCCCAGGCGGCGGGCCGCTGGCCGTCGATGAAGGTGGCGAGGCCGGCGCCGAGGACGACCCCGGCGGCGGCCGGCGCCGCGGCTAGGCGCTCGGCGGTCAGCCGCGGAGCCGCGTGCAGGCGCGCGGCGTGCTCAACGGGCATCGCCCGGACGGCGCCGCATCTGGCGCAGCGCCAGGCCGACGGCGAGGCAGGCCAGGCCGCAGGCGGCGAGGATGCCGACGTTGGCCCCGGTGAAGGGGAGCGAGCTGGCGGAGGCGCTGGTCGGGCCGTTGCCGCCCGATCCGGAGCCCGGGCCGGCGCCGCCGGCGTTCGGGTCGCCGCTGGCGGTGGCCGGGGCGCCGCCGCCGTTGTCGGGATCGCAGTTCGCGCCCGAGCCGCTGCCGGCCGAGCCGCTGCCGGCGGTGCTGCCGCCGGCGGTGCCGCCGGCAGCGCAGGCACCGGCCGCGCCGCCGCCGTTGTTGCAGGCGCCGCCGTTGCCGTTCGCTCCGGCGCCGCCGGAGCCGGAGCCACAGGAGGGCGCGGGCACGGGCACGTCGCCGTAGCCGGTCTGTAGCGGAGTCTGGGCCTGGGCGGCCGGCGCGGTGGTGAGCGCGGCGCAGGTCAGGAGCAGGACCATGCGGCGGACGACGGTCGTGGACACGACGGCCATATTCGGACGTCGCGTCGGCGTACACCATCGGCCGAGCGGTGGGTCCGGCGGTGGATCTCGCGCTCCCCCGATCTCCACCGATCGGGGGAGGACGGCGCGCGATCGGTGGATCGCCCGTGGGATCCGGTCAGGCGCGGCCGGCGCGTCGCTCGCCGACCCACTCGAGGGTCCGGCGGAGGCCGTCGACGAGGTCGGTGGCGGTGGTGAAGCCGAGCGCGTCGGCGGCGTGGCGGACGTCGAGGCAGGAGTCGACGACCTCGCCGGCGCGGGGGGCGTCGAAGGCGGTGGGGGCGAAGCGCGCGTCGATCCCCGCGGCCTCGCCGGCGGCGGCGACGGCGTCGACCAGCTCGAGCACCGAGGTCGCGCGACCGGTGCCGACGTTGACGGTGCCGGTGAGGGACGAGGCGGCGGCCCGCAGCTGGGCACGGACGACGTCGCCGACGAAGACGAAGTCGCGGGTCTGGAGCCCGTCGCCGTAGATCGTCGGGGCCTCGCCGGCCAGCAGCCGGTCGCAGAAGATCGCGATCACGCCGGCCTCGCCGAGCGGGTCCTGGCGCGGGCCGTAGACGTTGGCCAGGCGGAGGGTGGCGGTCGAGAGGCCGTGGAGGCGGGCGTACCAGGCGCAGTACTGCTCGGCGCAGAGCTTGCTGGTGCCGTAGGCGGCGAGCGGCCGCTCGGGGGCGGACTCGGGGGTCGGGACGACGTCGGCGGTGCCGTAGATCGCCCCGCCGGTCGAGGTGTTGATGACCCGGCGGACGCCGTGGCGGCGTGCCGACTCCAGCAGGTTGACCGTGCCGACGACGTTGACGGTGGCGTCGTGGGCGGGGTCCTCGACCGACCGCCGGACGTCGATCTGGGCGGCGAGGTGGAAGATCAGCTCCGGGCGGGCGGCGGCGACGGCGGCGTCGAGGGCGGGGGCGTCGCGGACGTCGACCTCGACCAGCGTCGCGCCGCGCTCGAGGGCCGGGTCGAGGTTCTCGCGGCGGCCGGTGCTGAGGTCGTCGAGGACGGTGACGGCGTGGCCGTCGTCGAGCAGGGCGTCGACCACGTTCGAGCCGATGAAGCCCGCTCCTCCGGTGACGACGGTGCGGGGGGCGGCGGTCGGTTCGGGCATCGGGGCCGGAGCGTAGAGGAGGGTCGGCGCGCGGGGCGCTCAGCGTCGGCGGGCGAGCGGCCGGCGGCGGCTGGGGCGCGGGGCGGGGGCCGGGTCGGTGGCGACGGGGGTGGCGTGGGGGTGGGGAGGCGCGGCCGGAGCGGTCGCGGTGGTCGCGGCGGGCGCGGACGCGGGGTCGGATGTGGGTGCCGGAGCGGGCGCGGGCGGCCCGGCGAGGGCGACCAGCAGCGCCTGGGCGATCGAGCGCAGGCGCAGCAGCCGCTGGGCCTCGTCGTGGATCTGGCCGATCGCGTCGGCGGCCTCGTCGGCGAGCTGCTGGAGGCGCAGGGCGCGGGCGCGATCGGCGGCCGAGGCGTCGTCGGCGAGGGCGGTGGCGCGGTCACGGGCCTCGGTGACGAGGACGGCAGCCTGGCGCTGGGCCTCGTCGACGACGGCGGCGATGTCGTCGTCGGAGGGAGGGAGGGGGGCGGCGGCGGGGTTGGCGGCCGAGGCCGGGGCCTGCGGGCGAGAGGGCCGCGCGGGCGGCGGGATCGCGGGCGCCGTCCCGGTTCCGGTCGGGGAGGGCCCGGCGGGCGACGGGGCAGCCGTTGCGGTCCGCGCCGGGGAGACGGTCGAAGGCGGGGACGCGGTCCGTGCCGGGGCGAGCGCCGCGGCCGACGGGCCGGCGACCGCAGCCGTGGTGCGTGACGGCGGGCGTCCCGCGGGCGAGGAGAGCAGCGGTGCCGGCAGCGCCAGCGCGGGCGGGGTCGCCAGCGGGGGCCGGGGCGGCCGGCGGCGGAGGGCGAAGGCGAGGGCGACGAGCCCGATCGCCAGCAGTCCCCCGGAGGCGACGGCGGCGGCCCAGGCGAGGTCGGCCGGCAGCCAGCGGAGACCGGCGACGGCGCCGACCACGGCCAGCGCCAGGGCGGTCGCCGCGACGGCGAGGGCGAGCCAGCGGTTCACGATCGGCTCCCGCTGCGCGGCGGCCAGCCGGGGACGACGGTCGAGGGCGTCGAGAGCCCGAAGACGTAGTCGACGATCGCCGACGGATCGGCCACCCCCAGCTCGTCGCGCAGGTGCGTGGCGACCGCCTCGGCCGACCGACCCGACGCGGCCATCGAGAGCGCGACCAGCCGCGCGGCGTCGAGCTGCGGGTCGTCCTCGGGCGGGGCGGGAGCCGGGTCGGCGCGGTCGTCGTCCGCGGTGACGCCGGGGTCCGGGGCAGGAGCCGGGGCGGACGTCGGCGCGAGGTCGGAGGCGGCGGCGTCGGCCACCGGCTCGGGCGCTGCGTTGGCCGTCACTGAGGCGGCGTCGGCCGTCAGATCGGAGGCCGGCTCGGCCGGGCTGTCCGCTGCCGCGTCGGTCGCCGCCGGCCCGACGGCCGCCGTCGGCTCGGAGACGGCGCCGGTCGGGTCGCCGGCCGTCGAGCCGGCGGCCACCGGGTCACCCGCCGCCGGGTCGGCGACCGCCGGGTCAGCCACCGCCGGGCCGCCCACCGCCGGGTCGACGGCCACCCTCGGCCGGGAAGCGGCCACCGCCGGGTCACCCGCCGCCGGGCCACCCACCGCCGGGGCATCCGCCGCCGGGCCGCCCACCGCCGGGCCGCCCACCGCCGGGCCGACGGCCACCCTCGGCCGGGGAGCGCCCACCGCCGAGCCACCCACCGCCGGGTCATCCACCGCCGGGTCCCCCGCCGCCGGGTCGAGGGGCATCGCCACCTCGGACGTGGCGTCGACCGGGTCGCCCGCCGCCACGCGGTCCACCACGGCATCGCCCGCCGCCGCGCCTGCTCCCGTCGGGGCAGCGGCCGCCCTCGGGTCGGACGCCGTCGGAGCCACCCCGCCCACGGCCGGGCCGGCGGTCACCGCCCGGCGACCATCGGCCCCCGCGTCACCCGCCGCCGCGCCCCCAGCCACGCCCCCGCCGTCGCCCGTTCCCGGCTGGCCCTCCGCCAGCACCTCCGCCATCTGGTCGCGCAACGCGGACAGGCGCTGCAGCTGCTCGTAGAGCGTCGCCGCCGCGCCGATCGCGCTGCTCGTCACGTCGTGCAGGGCCCGGGCCTGCTCCTCGATCGTGCGTCGCGCGGCGGCCTGGCGGGCGGCGACGTCGCGCTCGGCGTCGCGCACGATCGTCTGGGCCTCCTGCTCGGCGGCGTGGACGACAGCGGCCACGCGCTCGGCCATCCGGCCGGCGATCGAGTCGGTCGGGATCTCGGCCATCGCTCGTCCTCTTCCTGCTTCGGCGTGCGTCGGCCCCCCGAACACGTTGCGCCAGCGTACGGTGGCCACCGGCGGAACCCGAAGTGGCGTCACTCCACCCCTGCCCGCGCGAACTGGCGTCATTCGACGCCGCTCAGCGGGATCGAATGACGCCACCTCAGGTGGGCAGGGTCGGAATGACGCCGGAAGGGCGTGGGAGGGGCAAACGTCACATGCTCCGGCCGTCCGCGAGGCCGTGCCACGTTCGCCCCCGCCGGCGGGGCACGACGTCACATGGCCCGCGAGGAGGGCGGCGGCGTGTCACCTTCGCCCCGCCGCCCCGCCCCGCCCCTCACCGCACCCGTGGCAGGAACCGACCCGTTCGCCGCGCCCAGGCCCAATACGTCGTCCCGTGCACGGCCCGCAGGTGCGGCTCCTCGACCCGGATCGCCTGCAGCACCGCCCCGACCGCCAGCAGCGCCGCGCCGACCGCGCCGATCAGCGTCGGGGAGAGCAGCGTCACGCCCAGGCCGATCGCGATCATGCCGCCGTAGATCGGGTGCCGCACCTGGGCGAACGGGCCGTCGGTGACCAGCCGCAGCCGCTCGCCGTCGTCCTGGCCGACCCGCCACGCCTCGCGCATCGTCAGCTGGGCCCAGAACGCCCAGCCGCAGCCGCCGATCAGCAGCACGAAGCCGACGGCGTGGGTCAGGAACGCGTCGGCCGGCTCCCACGCCCAGCCGACGTCGAGCAGGTCGAGCGCCGGCCCCAGCCCGGTCAGCAGCGTGCCCCCGGCCAGCAGCGCCCGGGCCGTCCGCGGTGGCCCCGCCGGCACCGCGGCCAGGACGATCCCGCTGCCGCCCGTCCACCGCCGCTGGAGCGCGATCCGCACCGGCAGCAGCAGCACGAGCGCGAGCAGCGCACCGGAGAGGGCGACGGCGGACACGGCCCCAGCCTGACAGGCCACGCCGCCGCTGACACGATCCGCCGATCTGCCCAATGCGCGCCGAACCCGCTCGCGACGCGCCCCCAACGCCCGCCCGCACCCGCTCGCGACGCGCCCCGACCGCCCGCCCGAACCCACTGGCGACGCGCCCCAAAGCGCCCCCGAACCCGCCCCCCCCCTCAGCGCAGCGGCCGCTCGATCGCGGCCGCGCTCAGCGACCGCGGATGGCGGGTCGGCGCCTCGGGATCGGCCACCCGGATCCGGTCGCGGCCGGCCGCCTTCGCCCGGTAGAGCGCGGCGTCGGCCCGCGCCAGCGCCGCCGTCAGCCGCTCCTCGTCGTCGCCCAGCTCGGCGATCCCGACGCTGGCCGTCATCCGCAGCCCCGGCGCCTCGGGCACCCGCGTCTCGCGCAGCGCGGTCAGCAGCCGGCCGATGATCGCCGCCGCCCGTTGACGGTCGCAGCCCGGCAGCACGATCAGGAACTCCTCGCCGCCGAGCCGGCCGATCACGTCGGAGTCGCGCAGCGCGTGGCGGATCGTCCGCCCGGTCGCCGCCAGCGCGCGGTCGCCGGTCGCGTGGCCGTGACCGTCGTTGATCGCCTTGAAGTGGTCCAGGTCGAGCACCGCCACCGACGCCACCAGCTGCTCCTCGCGGGCCATCCGCCGCGCCCGCGCCAGCGCCGAGCGCCGCGTCAGCACCCCCGTCAGGTCGTCGTGCTCGGCGTCGTGGCGGAGCTGCGCGCGGGCGTCCGCGAGGTCGCGGTGGAGGTGGCCGATCTCGGCCAGCAGCGCCGCCGGCAGGGTCGCGCTCGCGACCACCACGACCAGCACCGAGGCGGCCCCGCCGACGGTCGTCAGCGACCCGCCGACGACCCCCAGCACCGCGTCCAGCAGCGACGCCGTCACCACCAGCAGCAGCCACCGCTCGAGCGGCCCGAACGCCCGCCGGTCGACCACCGGCAGCGCTGCGATCGCCAGCAGCACCACCCAGGCCCCGCCGGTCACCGCCAGCCCGGCGTCGCGATCGGCCCCCGCCAGCCCCGGCACGACCGCGGCCAGGCCCAGCGCCAGGCCGGCCAGCGCCAGCGCCGCCGGCAGCGCCGCCGCGACCGCCCGCAGGGCCTGGGCGTCGCGGTCCGCGGGCGCCGGACGGGCCCCGTCGGCGGCTGGGCGCGGGGCGACGCTGGCCGCGATCCCGAGCGGCAGCGCCGCGTGCCAGGCGATCCACAGCCAGGCCGACCGCGCCGGCTCGTCGCCGAGGCCGCCGGCCGCGGCCAGCACGTAGGCCCCGACCAGGACGGCCGAGACGACGAAGGTGGCGGTCAGCGCCAGCAGCCGGCGGTCGCCGCTGCGGACGTAGCGCTGCGCCAGCAGGACCGCGGTCAGGCCCTGGCAGAAGGCCGCCAGCAGCAGCAGCGCGGCCGGTGGCCCGATGTCGATCCCCAGCTCGACCGTAGCCGCCGGCACCAGCGCGCAGCCGGCGACCAGCAGCGCGCACGAGAGCACGCGCGGGGTCGGGCGGAGGGGGGACGCCAGGTGCACGGTGTCCTCAGTATCGACCGCAGGCCCGGGACTCACGCCGTTCAGTGGACATCCGTCCACCGTGGCGCGGTCGCCGGCCGCCGCTGTAACGGTTCAGGCGCCCGCGTCCCAGCGCTCCTTCAGCGCGTCGACCACGGTCGGGTCGGCGAGCGTGGTCGTGTCACCCAGGTCGCGGCCCTCGGCGATGTCGCGCAGCAGCCGCCGCATGATCTTGCCGGAGCGGGTCTTCGGCAGGTCCTGGGTGAAGACGATCCGCTTCGGCCGCGCCAGCTTGCCGATCCGGTCGGCCACCTGGCCGTTGATCTCGGCGGTCAGCTCGTCCGAGGCCGCGACCCCGCCCTGGAGCGTCACGTAGGCGACGATCGCCTGGCCGGTCAGGTCGTCGGCCTTCGCCACCACCGCCGACTCGGCGACGTGGGGGTGGGCGACGATCGCCGACTCGACCTCGGCCGTCGAGAGCCGGTGGCCGGAGACGTTGATCACGTCGTCGACGCGGCCGATCACCCAGATGTAGCCGTCGCCGTCGATCCGCGCCGAGTCGCCGACGAAGTAGGTGGTCGAGCCGAACCGGTCCCAGTAGGTCGAGCGGTAGCGGTCCGGGTCCTGGTAGAGCGTCCGCAGCATCGAGGGCCACGGCCGCGGGATCGCCAGCAGCCCCTCGCCCTCGCTGACCGGCGCGCCGCTCTCGGCGTCGAGCACCTGGACCTCGTAGCCGGGCAGCGGGGTCCCGGCCGAGCCCGGCTTGGCGTCGTCGATCGCCGGCAGGGTGGTGATCACGATCGCGCCGGTCTCGGTCTGCCACCAGGTGTCGACCACCGGGCAGCGCTCGCCGCCGACCACGTGCCAGTACCAGAGCCAGGCCTTCGGGTTGATCGGCTCGCCGACCGACCCGAGCAGCTTCAGCGACGACAGGTCGTGCGGCGCGACGTGCTCGACGCCCCACTTCATGCAGGCCCGGATCGCCGTCGGCGCGGTGTAGAACTTCGTCACCTTGCGCTGGGCGATCAGCTCCCACCAGATGCCCTTGTGCGGGTAGTCGGGGGCGCCCTCGTACATCACCGACGTCGCCCCGTTGGCCAGCGGCCCGTAGACGATGTAGCTGTGGCCGGTGATCCAGCCGACGTCGGCCGAGCAGAAGTAGACGTCGTCCTCCTGCAGGTCGAAGACCTGGCGGTGGGTGGTCGCGACGCCGGTCAGGTAGCCGCCGGTCGTGTGTTGGATCCCCTTCGGCTTCGCGGTCGAGCCGGAGGAGTAGAGGATGAAGAGCGGCGCCTCGGCGTCCATCGGCTCCGGCGCGGCGGGCTCGGCGGCGGCGACGACCTCGTCGAACCAGACGTCGCGGCCCTCGGTCATCGGCACCTCGACGCCAGCGTTGCGGACGACGACGATCGTCTCGAGCGCGGCCAGCTCGCCCATCGTGCGGTCGACCTCGGGCTTGACCGGGGCGGTCTTGCCCTTGCGGCGGGCGCCGTCGGCGGTCACCAGGACCTTGGCCCCGGAGACCTCCATCCGCTCGGCCACCGAGCCGGCCGAGAAGCCGCCGAAGACGACGTTGTGGACGGCGCCGATCCGGGTGCAGGCGAGCATCGCCACGACGACCTCGGGGATCATCGGCAGGTAGATGCCGACGACGTCGCCGGGGCCGACGCCGAGCGCCTTCAGCGCGCCGGCGAACTTGGCGGTCTGGTCGAGCAGCTCGGCGTAGGTGACGTCGCGGGTCTCGCCCTCCTCGCCGTGCCAGTGGTAGGCGACCTTGTCGCCCCGCCCGGCCTCGACGTGGCGGTCGAGGCAGTTGTCGGAGACGTTGATCCGGCCGCCCTCGAACCAGCGGTAGAAGGGTGCGTCGCCGTCGCTGAGGACGGTCTCCCAGGGGGTCGACCAGCGCAGCTTGCCGGCCTGCTCGGCCCAGTAGCCGACCGGGTCGGCGGCGGCGCGCGCCCGCAGCTGCGGGTCGGTGATCTCGGCCTCGGCGGAGAATCCGGCCGGGGGCGGGAAGCGCTCCTGGCCGAGCAGCTCGGCCAGCCGGGTCTCGACCGAGTCCTCGGTCAGGTCGCGCGCGTTCTGGGTCGTCATCGGGTGGTGCTCCTCACCGTTGCTCCTCGTCCTCGAACCTACACCCGCGCCGCCGCGATCCGCACGGTTGCGGCAACGTTGGCGCGGGAGTCCCCCCGCGTGGCGGATGGGCCCCGACGTCCGGGGCCGATCCGCCACGCGAGCGGGAAGGGGGGGGCCGCTCAGTGGGCCGCGGCCTGCTCGGCGCCGAGGCCGGTCTCCGAGCGGACGTGCAGCTCGGTGAAGCGGGCCTCGGAGCTGCGGTCGCTCGACAGCACCGTCCCGAGCCAGCAGCCGAAGAACCCGAGCGGGATCGAGACGATCCCCGGGTTGCCCAGCTCCCAGCCGATCGGCGAGCCGCCGGGCCCGGGCCAGACGCCGGGGCTGACGATGATCAGCGCGATCGCCGAGGTGACCCCGAAGGCGACGCCGGTCAGGGCGCCGGCGGTGTTGAACCGCTTCCAGGTCAGGGCCAGCAGCAGCGCCGGGAAGTTGGCCGAGGCCGCGACCGCGAACGCCAGGCCGACCATGAACGAGACGTTCAGCCCCTCGCCGCCGATCACCGCGATCGCGATCGCGATCACGCCGATCGCGACGGCGGCGATCCGGCCCGCCCACAGCTCCTCGCCCTCCGAGGCGCGGCCCTTCTTGACGATCCCGTTCCAGACGTCGTGCGCGACCGCGCCCGAGGCGGAGATCACCAGCCCGGCGACGACGGCCAGGATCGTGGCGAAGGCGACCGCGGCGATGATCGCCAGGAACAGGTCGCCGCCGAAGGTGCCGGCGCCGCCGCCGATGAACTCGGCCAGCCGCGGCGCGGCGAGGTTGCCGGCCTTGTCGATCGTGCCCTCGACGGGGGTCCCGCCGAGCAGCGCGCGGGCGCCGAAGCCGAGCGCGGTGGTCATCAGGTAGAAGGCGCCGATCAGGCCGATCGCCCAGACCACCGACGTCCGTGCCGCCTTCGCCGTCGGAACGGTGAAGAACCGCATCAGGATGTGCGGCAGGCCGGCGGTGCCGAGCACCAGGCCGAGCCCGAGCGAGACGGTGTCGATCGGGTTGGTGAACTTCAGGCCCGGGGCCAGGTAGTCCTTGCCGGCCGGGCTGGCGTCGCGCGCGTCGGTGAAGAGGTGGAGCGGGTTGCCGCCGATCTTGATCAGCACCAGCACGGTCAGGACGGTCGTCGCCACCATCAGCAGCACCGCCTTCACGATCTGCACCCAGGTGGTGGCGAGCATGCCGCCGAAGATCACGTAGCAGAGCATGAACAGCCCGGTCAGCAGCACCGCGAGCTGGAAGTCGATCCCGACCAGGGCCGAGATCAGCACGCCGGCGCCGACCATCTGCGCGATCAGGTAGAAGGCGGCCACGGTCAGGGTCCCGATCGCCGCGGCCGACCGCGCCGGCGTCTGCTTGAGCCGGAAGGCCAGCACGTCGGCGATCGTGAACTTGCCGGCGTTGCGCATCTTCTCCGCCAGCAGGAAGAGCACGGTCAGGAACGCGACCAGGAAGCCGACGGAGTAGAGGAAGCCGTCGAAGCCGAAGAAAAAGATCAGGCCGGCGATCCCCAGGAACGAGGCGGCCGACATGTAGTCGCCGGCGATCGCGAAGCCGTTCTGGACCCCGCTGATGCCGCGGCCGGCGGCCCAGAACTGAGCGGTCGAGGTGGTCCGCTTGCTGGCCCACCAGGTGATCGCCAGCGTGACCGCGACGACGACGGCGAAGATCGAGAGCGCGAGCCCGTTGGTCTCGGCGAGCGGCAGGCTCATCGCGGGCCTCCCGCCGGGATCGTGGTCGCGGCCGGGGCGCGGCGGGCGTCGGCGGCGACCGCCGCGGAGGACGGGGTCTCGGCACCCGCGGCCCGCGCCAGCGCCTGCTCGCGGAGCGGGTCGAAGACCTCCCGCGAGCGGCGGACGTAGGCCAGCGCCAGCCCGAAGGTCATCGCGAACTGGCTGAGCGCGAAGACGTAGCCGACGGTCAGGCCGTCGACCAGGAACTCGCTGCCCATGAAGTCCGACGCGTAGCCGGCCAGCAGGATGAACAGCAGGTACCAGCTGAGGAAAAAGACGGTCGCCGGCAGCACCCAGCGGCGCTTGCGGACGACCAGCTCCTGGAACTCGGGCGACGCCTCGACCTGCTCCCAGGTCGGTTCGTCGGGTGGAACGGGGGTGGACATCGCTGCCTCCGTGATCGAGCGGCCGCGGGGCCGCGCTGCAGCCACCCGGACGCGGTCGTCCCGGTGGCCCTCGTCTCCTCGCGCTCCACCTTCCCCCGGCCGCCGTTCGCCGTCCGCGACCCTCGACGGCCGGCCGCTGCGGCGCGACGAACGGTGGCCAGGGCGCGACGAGCGGTCGCCGCCCGTGGCCGGGCGTAGGATCGGCCCCGGAGGAGCGCCTGTGACGGTCGTGCTGGGAATGCTGCTGGGAGTCGCGCTGACCGTGTCCGCGCTGGCCCTCGCGCGGCTGCTGCGGCGCGAGCGGCGGCTGCTGGCGCCGGCCGACGAGGCGATGCGCGACGCGCTCCACCAGACGGCGGCGATGCTGCCCGACCTGCGCCGCGGCCTGACCCCGCGGACGGCCCAGCGCGCGGTCCGCCACGTGCGGGCGCTGGCCCAGGCGCCGGCGGTGCTGCTGCTCGACCGCCGCCAGGTGCTGGCCCGCGACGGCGACACCGCGCTCGATCCCGGCGACCCGCTGCCGGCGGTCGTCCGCGAGGCGCCGGAGGAGCGGATCCACGTCGAGCCGCAGGCCGACCTCGGCGGCGGCCCGACGGCGGCGGTGGTCGCGGCGCTGCGGGTCGGCGAGGAGCGGGTCGGGACGCTGCTGGCGCTGTTCCCGCCCGGCCGCGTGCGGGCCGAGGACGCGCGGGTGGTGGCGGAGACGGCGGCGCTGGTCTCCGCCCAGCTCGAGCTGTCGGTGCTGGCCGAGCGCGAGGAGCGGGCGGCGACCGCCGAGCTGCGGGCGCTGCGGGCCCAGATCTCGCCCCACTTCGTCTTCAACGCGATGGCGGCGATCGCGTCGCTGATCCACACCGCCCCCGACGAGGCCCGCGAGCTGCTGACCGAGTTCGCCGCCTTCACCCGCTACGCGTTCCGCGAGCAGCGCTCCTACGTGACGCTGGCCGACGAGCTGCACTACGTCGAGAAGTACCTGCGGCTGGAGCAGGCGCGGTTCCGCGAGCGGCTCGAGGTGCGGGTCGAGGTCGCGCCCGAGGTGCTGCAGGCGGCGGTCCCGGTGCTCTCGCTCCAGCCGCTGGTGGAGAACGCGGTCCGCCACGGCGTCGAGCGGCGGGTCGCGCCCGATCCCGGCGCGCCCGGGCGGGTGACGATCGTCGGCCGCGACGCCGACCACGACGTCGAGCTGCGGGTCAGCGACGACGGTCCCGGGGTCGATCCGGACGTCGCCCGCTCGGCGCTCTCCGGCGGCGGCCGCGGCGGGATCGGGCTCCGCAACGTCGACGCGCGGCTGCGGGCGTCGTTCGGTCCCGACTACGGCCTGCGGGTGACCGGCTCGCCGGACGAGGGCACGACGGTGACGATGCTGGTGCCGAAGTACCGCGCCGGCGTGCGGGCGCAGATGGTGGCCGAGGGCGCGCCGGAGGCCAGCCCGTGAGCGCGCCGCTGCGGGTGCTGGCGGTCGACGACGAGCGGCCGGCGCTGGAGGACCTGGCGCGGCTGCTGCGGGCGTCGGAGCTGGTCGGCGACGTGCTGACCGCGGGCGGTGGCGAGGAGGCGCTGGCGGTGCTGGCCGACGGTGGCGAGCACGTCGACGCGCTGCTGCTCGACGTTCGGATGCCGGGCCTCGACGGCGTCCAGCTGGCGCGGGTCCTGCGCCGCTTCGCGCGGCCGCCGGCGGTCGTCTTCGTCACCGCCCACGAGAGCGCCGCGGTCGCCGCCTTCGAGCTGGAGGCGACCGACTACCTGCTGAAGCCGGTCGCCGCCGCGCGGCTGCGGCAGGCGCTGGAGCGGGTGGTCCAGGAGCGCGTCGGGACGCCCGCCGCCGCGGAGCCTGCCTGCGAGCAGCCTGGGCGCGGCGCGGCGCCCGAGGGCGGCGAGCTGGTGCCGGTCGACAACCTCCGCGGCGGCGGCACCCGGCTGGTCCCGCGCAGCTCGATCCTCTACCTGGAGGCGAACGGCGACTACGTCCGGATCCACGCCGACGACGGCCGCTTCCTGCTGCGGGCGCGGCTCGGCGACCTGGAGCAGCGGTGGCGGGCCCACGGCTTCGTCCGCGTCCACCGCGGCTACGTGGTCAACCTGGCGCGGGCGGTCGAGCTGCACCCGCAGCTGGGCGGGACGGCGGCGCTGCGGTTCCCGGACGGCAGCGAGGTGCCGGTCGCCCGCCGCCAGGTCGGCGAGCTGCGGCGGAGGCTGCGGGCGTGAGCAGCCGCGGCGGCCGCGAGCTGGAGCGGCGCGAGCTGGACGAGGCGACCGCCCACGCCCAGCTCTACCTGGACCGCCTGCGACGCGCTCACCTGAGCCTCTCGGGCGTCGCCGCCGTCGCCTTCGGGGGCCTGATCGGCGCGCTGCCGCTGCTGGCCCTGGCGCTGCCGAGCCTCGACGACCAGCGGCTGCTGGGGATCCCGTGGCAGGTGCTCCTGCTGCTGGCCCCGTACCCGGTCTTCGTCGCCCTGGCCTGGGTCTACGTGCGCCGCGCCGACGCCCTCGACGAGGCCTTCCTGGCGCTGGTCGAGGAGGACGACCCGGACGACGAGCCGCCGGCCTGATGCTGGCGATCGGCGCGATCGTGGCCGTGACCGCGGGTGCGCTCGGGATCGGGGCCTGGGGCGTGCGGTGGGCGCGGACCACCTCCGACCTGTTCGTCGCCAGCCGCGCGATCACGCCCTGGTGGAACGCGGCGGCGATCTCCGGCGAGTACCTGTCGGCGGCGTCGTTCCTGGGGATCGCCGGGCTGACGATGCGCTCCGGGCTGGCCGCGCTCTGGCTGCCGGTCGGGTTCACCGCCGGCTACCTGGCGCTGCTGCTGTTCGTCGCCGCCCCGCTGCGGCGGTTCGGGTCGTACACGATCCCCGACTTCGTCGAGGGCCGGCTCGGCAGCGCCGGCCTGCGGCTGGTCTCCGCCGTGGTGCTGTTGGCGATCGGGGCGCTCTACGTCGTGCCGCAGCTGCGCGGCGCCGGGCTGGTGCTGGGCGAGGTCGCCGACGCCCCCTATGCGCTCGGGATCGCGCTCGCCGCGGCGGTCGTCTGCGGCAGCGTCGCCTTCGGCGGGATGCGGGCGGTGACCTACGTCCAGGCCTTCCAGTACTGGGTCAAGATCGTCGCGATCAGCCTCCCCGCCTGCCTGCTGCTGGTCCACCTCGGCGGGCTGCCGGAGCGGGCGGCGCTGCTCGGCCGCGAGCTGCCGCGGGCGCCGGCGGCGGGGCTGACGGTGCGGCTGCCCGAGGCGCGGACGGTGACCTTCCCGCGGGCGACCGACTACCGGGTGGTGGCGGCGGACCGGGTCTCGCGGCCCGCCCGGGCGCGGGCGGGCGAGCGGGTGCGGCTGCCCGCCGGCGAGTTGCGGCTGCCGGCCGGTGCGGCGGTCCCGGTCGCCGAGGGGATCCGCGCCCAGACCGGCCACCAGTGGGCGCGCCCGGCCGGTGGCGGCGGTCGCGGCAGCCCGCTGTTCATCTACTCGCTGCTGGTGGCGACCTTCCTCGGGACGATGGGCCTGCCCCACATCCTCGTCCGCTTCTACACCAACGCCACCGGCTCGGCCGCCCGTCACACGACGATCCGGGTGCTGGGCCTGATCGGGCTCTTCTACCTGTTCCCGGTGGTCTACGGGCTGCTGGGACGGGTGATGGTGCCGGAGCTGTACGTCACCGGCGACACCGACCTGGTGGTGCTGCGGCTGCCCGAGGCGGTGCTCGACGGCTGGCTCGGCCGCAGCGCGACGGCGCTGGTGGCGGCGGGCGCGTTCGCGGCCTTCGTCTCGACCGCCTCGGGCCTGCTGGTCTCGACGGCGGGCACGGTCGCCTACGACCTGGCGCCGCGGCTGCGGCCCGAGCCGCCCGACGGCGACCGGGTGGCGATCCGCCGCCGCCGCTTCCGGACGGCGGCGGTGGTGGCGATCGCGATCCCGGCGCTGCTGGCGGTGGCGGCGCGCGGGCTCGACATCACGATCCTCGTCAGCTGGTCGTTCGCGCTGGCGGCGTCGACCTTCTGCCCGCTGCTGCTGCTCGGGATCTGGTGGACGCGGCTGACCCCGCGCGGGGCGCTGGCCGGGATGGTCGCCGGCGGCGCGGTGGCGAGCGCCGGGATCGTGGCCGCGCTGATCGGCGGCGGGGCCAACGAGGAGTCGCTGCTCTCGCAGCCGGCGGTGGTCTCGGTGCCGCTGGCCTTCGCCACGATGATCGTCGTCTCGCTGCGGGACCAGCCGCTGCCGCGGCGCCAGGTGGCGGCGGCGATGCGGGCGCTGCACGTGCCCGAGCGCTCGGGTTGACGCCGTCCAGCGGTTGTGGACGGCGTACAGTCGGAGACCGGCCGTTCGTCCTGAAGCTCCGTGTCTCGAACCCGGTCAGATGTCCAATCGGTTGACATGCGCCTGTGTGGCACATGTAGGGTTCGCCGCACGCGGCCCCGCTCCTGGGGCCGCGGTGGGTTCAACCGGAGACCTCGGAAGGGGAGGTGGCGCATGAGCTTCAGGAACATGCGCGTAGTGATCGTGGCGGCTCTCGTGGCCGCGCTGCTCGGCGGCTCCGTCGCGACGGCGGCCAAGCTGCTGACCGGCAAGGACATCAAGGACGGCTCGATCACCGCTCGCGACATCAAGAAGAACACGCTCACGCTCAACCGCCTGAGCAAGGGCACCCAGAAGCTGATCCGCGAGGGCGGCAGCGGCGGCGCCAAGGGCAATGACGGCAAGAACGGCGCCCAGGGGCCGCAGGGCCCGGCGGGTCCCGCCGGTCCGGCCGGTCCGGCTGGCCCGGGCTTCGACGCCGGCCGCGTGACGGCCGCCAACTGGACCGTCCAGGGCTTCTCGCGCTGGCGTGACAGCGACGCCAACTCGACGATCGAGTTCACGGCCGCCGGCCTCAAGCTGGGCGAGCCGAAGGGCCACCGCTACGGCGTGAACATCCCCGTCCCGCAGGGCACGCGGGTGCTGAACTTCGGCGCGCTGGAGTACACCGGCAACGCCGGCCTGCGGCTCGAGGTCGACCCGAACGGCGACAACTCGGCGACCCCGAACTACACGACCTGGGTCTACGTCCCGGCCGACGCCGACGCGACCAAGCTCCGCAAGCCGGCCACCGAGGCGCGCTGGTTCACCACCCGCAACCCCGACGGCAGCTCGAACGGCGACCGCACTCCGAACAAGACGCTCGGCGATCTGCTCGAGGCGTTCGTGCCCGACGGCACCGACGTCGACGACACCCCGCGGGTGCTGTTCGCCTCGCTGGGCGGCGGCTCGACCGGACCCGACGCGGACGCGCAGAGCGTGACCGTCTCGACGCTGAAGATCGGCTTCCTCGGCGCTCCGACGACGAGCTACACGTTCGGCAACTGAGCCCGGGCACGCGCCGCCGCCGTTCGCCGGCGGCGCGTGGCCGACCCGTTCGACGCCCCCGTGGATCCCACGGGGGCGTTCTGCGTTCCGGGGCCGGGCGACGGACAGGGCACAGAAAGGCTCGCGTCGCAAGCCCGCTCGACATATGATCGGCGGCGAGGACCACCGTGGCCGTCGCCGGAGAGCAGATCGCAGGACGGACGGGCGCCGTGCCGGCGGCGCGGCTCGCCGTGCTGCTCGACCGCGCGGTCGAGCTGGTCCGCGGGGCGCTGGTCGCGGCGCTGGTGCTGCTGATCGGCGCGCTGCCGCTGGTCACGCTGATCGTCCCCTCGCTGGCCGACGACCCGGTCCTCGGCCTGCCGCTGGCGATCGTGCTGGTGGTCGCCGCGCTGGTCGCCTTCGCCGCCGTCGCCTGGCTCTACGGGCAGCGGCGACCGGACGCGCCGGAGCCCCGCTCCGGCGGCGTCCAGGCGCGGCTGGTCCGCTAGCGCTTCAGCTTCACGTTGCGGGTGACGGTGACCGGCTTGCCGCCCGTCGGCGTGAAGGTCACGCGCAGCGACAGCCGCTGACCGGCCAGGCCCTTGGTGCGGCGGCCGGTGCTGGTCAGCTTCAGCTTCAGCTTGGCGTTGCCGGCGCGCTTGGCGCTGGCGCTGCCGCTGGCCACGGTCCGCTTGCCGCGCAGCAGCTTGCCGCTGAGGCGGCCGGCGGCGGCCACGCGGACGGTCACCGACTGCCCGCGCCGGAGGGCGGCCAGGCCCAGCTTCGGCGTCGGCAGCGTCGGCTTGGCGGTCGTGCCGCCGCCGTCGGGCTGGCCGCCCCCGTCGGGCTTGCCGCCCCCGTCGGGCTTGCCGCCGCCGTCCGGCTTGCCGCCCCCGTCCGGCTTGCCGCCGCCGCCCGGGGTCCCGAGGGTGTATTCGGAGAAGGACGGCATCCCGCCGGTCGCGCTCAGCGTGACCCGGTCGGTCAGCGGGCAGGCGGCGCCGTCGGGGACGCTGGCGACGGTCGCGACGTGGACCCCGCCGCCGTCCGACCAGGCGACGCGGCGGCCGTCGGCCGAGAGCCCGATCCGCGGCTTGCCGCTGAAGGCGTCGTTGCCGCTGGTGGCGATCGTGCAGCTGCCGCTGACCTGGGCGTTCGGCGGCGTCCCGGTCGCGCTGACCACCTCCAGGTGGCCGTCGTTGGAGAACTGGACCAGCGCCCGCGAGCCGTCGCGGGCGACCTCGGCGCCGATCAGGTCGCCGCTCTCGGCCTGCAGCCAGGGCTTGAAGTCGAGCGGCGCGGCCTCGACGAAGATCCGCTCGCTGTCGCTGATCACGAGCCGGTCGTTCATCCAGCTGCCGTCGAAGATGTACGGCTGGTCGATCGCCGGCTGGGTCGGGCTGCCGGGCGCCTTCGGGTCGACGACCGCCATCCGCGGGCTGATCGAGCCGCCGATGCCGGTGTTGTACAGGTAGCCGTAGGCGAGCATCTTGCCGTCGCCGCGGACCCGCGACCAGGTCGGGCCGGCGTTGACGCCGGCGCTGATCCGCCACGGCATCACGTTCAGGACCGGCGTCCCGCCGCCGACCGGGATCCAGTTGATGATCCGGCTGGTGCCGCTGCCACGGATCGAGACCACGTTGCCGGCGTCGTCCGCCGAGGGCAGCGTGTAGTACGCCTGGGCCGTGCCGTCGCTGGTGATCCGCTTCCGCTGCGCCCCGTCGGGGCTGGCCATGTGGATGTCGTTGCCGTCGCGGTAGACGACCGAGGTGGCGAGGGCGGGGGCGGCGGGGGCGGCCAGCGCCGCGGTCAGCGCGAGCGCGCCGGCGGCGGCCAGCCGGCCGCGGAGGAGGGCGGAGGAGCTCATGCCACCACCCTGGCGGCAGCGACCGCCGCTGCCATCGCGGAGCCACCCGAGGATCTACCCCGAGACTGGTCCCCGTCCCCTAGGGGGTGCGGGGGAGGTCAGGCCGGCGAGAGCCGCTGGCGGGCCTGCTCGACCAGCTCGCGGTCGGCGGCGTAGGTCAGCAGCGCAGCGGCGTCGTCGAAGCTCAGCCAGCGCAGCTCGTCGACCTCGTCGTTGGGGACGAAGTCGCCGCCGTCGACGGTCATCAGCCAGTAGCGGACGACCTTCGGCCGGCCCTTGTGGTCCTGGTAGCGGATCTCGGGCAGCGGCTCGCCGGGGGTGCAGCGGAGGCCGGTCTCCTCGACGACCTCGCGCAGGGCCGCCTCCAGGAAGTCCTCGCCGGGGTCGAGCTTGCCCTTCGGCAGCGACCAGTCGTCGCGGTAGGGGCGGTGGACGACGGCGATCAGGCCGTCGCGGACCAGCACGCCGCCGGCGGCCTGCACCTCGCGGGGGAACATGCGGCCGAGGCTACCGCGGGGGCGGGGCCGGTGGACGGTCGCCGACGGCGGGTGTACGGTCCCGTCGCCGGCGGTGGGGTCGCGCACGCCGGGGGTCATCACGAACGCGAATATCGGTGGTACGGGGGATTGCGCGGCGGCCCCGAGAGCCGTTGACTTAGCATTTCGGGGGGTCAACCCGAACCAGTGTCGCCTTCCGGGGGGATGGCGACACGACGAATCTGTCGGGGGTCGAGCGGGCGCATGACACGCACGCTCGACCCTCAGCAGGCACTTCGCGAAGCAGGAACGCCGGGAGGGTGCGGGTCGCCCCTCGAATCCGGCGCAACAACGAAGACGACAGGGGTGGAACGGCCGCATGCCGTGGACAACAGGAGGACGGCACGCCGAAGCGTGGCGTCGCTATCGCGTGCCCGTCAGCGACGTGGGACAGGGGCACGGCAGTGAGCCGCCGCCGTTGCGGCTGGTCGATCGGGGGGCCAGCGGGCCGCTCGCGGCGCTCGGTCAGCGCCCGGTGCGACCGCGCAACCTGACCCCGCGCGAGCTCGAGGTCGTCGAGCTGGTCGTCGAGGGCCTCGAGAACGAGGAGATCGCCGAGCAGCTGATGATCTCCCCGCACACGGTCCAGAGCCACGTCTCGAACGCGCTGGCCAAGCTCCAGGTCCGCACGCGTACCCAGCTGGCCGTGGCGGTGCTCCGCCGGGGGCTGGTGCCGCTGCACCCGGGCGAGCCGCCGGCCGCCGACGAGCGCGGGGCCTGAGGTCGCCGACCGACCGGATCGGGCCTTCGGCGGTGCCGCCGGGGTCCCGATCGCGTCCCGGCCGGGTTCGCCCTAGCTGCCGACCGGAGGGTCGCGGTCGAGGTCGGCCGCGGGCCGGTCGGCCGGGTCGCCGACCGCCGGCCGCCGGTCGGCCTGGGCCAGCCGCGACGCCTCGCGCATCTCGAACACGTCGCTGGCCCAGTCGCCGAGCTCGCGGGCCACGTCACGGACGGCGCCGCTGATGATCGTCGCGATCCGCCCGACGTGGGTCGCCCCCGACTCGATCGCCTCCTGCACGGTGTCCTTGCGCGTCTCCAGCGGCGTGGGCATGAGGCCAGGGTAGCGGTCACGCGCGGGCGGACCAGGGCGCGTTTCGCACCTCCTCGGTGCCAAGTGCGCCCCGGTCGTGGGTGGCGACGATCCGGTGGGCGACCGTCGCGGGCGAGCGGCGCAGCTGGACCCGGGTGACGCGGAGGGTCGTCCAGCCGGCGGCGAGCAGGTCGCCGTCGCGGTCGCGATCGCCCTCGAAGGCCGCCGATCCACCGTGGCCGCCGCGGCCGTCGGCCTCCACCAGCAGCCGCGCGGCGGGCCAGGCCACGTCGGCCCGGTAGCGCCGGCCGCTGGCGCCGGTCACGGGCAGCTGCCGCTCGGGTGGCGGCAGCGGCAGGCCGGCCAGCAGCGCGGCCAGCTCGTCCTCGAGCGGGCTCTCGCGGCCGCTGCGCGCACCCCACAGCTCGGGATCGAGCTGCCGCAGGCGCCGCCGGCCCGCGTGGTGCGGGTGGCGATCGAGGACCGCGGCGAGGCCGTCCGCCGGCAGCAGCCGCTGGTACTGGCCCTCGCGCAGCAGCCGCTGGAGGTCGTCGAGGTTGGTCGAGGGCAGCGCCGCGACGTCGAGGATCGCGCGCGCGGCCGAGGTCAGCGGCAGTCCCTCGCGCCAGTCGAGGTCGGCCCGCGGCAGCTCGCGGATCCGGTGGACCGCGACCGCCGACGTCCGGCGACCGCCGCGGCCGACGGCGGAGACGTGGGGCGTCGCCGGTGCGCGGCCGCAGAGCCCGAGCGCGACGGCCGCCGACCAGTGGCTGAGGACGACCCGCCCGTCGAGCGCGTCGCCCCCGGCGTGGAGGACGGCGGCGTAGCGCCAGCCCCACGGATCGAGGTGCGGCCCGCAGGCGTAGACGCCGCGGAGGACGGGGAAGAGCCGCCGCGCGGCGACCCGGCCTTGCACCGCCCGCCGGCTGACGCCGCCGGCGATCAGCTGCCGGATCGAGATCGCGCCGCGCTGGCGGCGGACGGTGGCCACCAGCTGGTCCTCGCGCACCGCCCGATCGTCGCGGTTCGCGCAGCACGGGTGGCCAACGCCCAGCGCCAACTCACCCCCGAACCCGTGCCAACTTCGCGCGCCCCGCCGCGCCCACCCGAGCCCCCCCCGGACCGGGGCGCGTTTCGCACCTCCTCGGTGCCGAACGCGCCCCGGTGGTCCCCCCCGCCGCGGCCCTACGCCACCTTCGCGACGACCCGCCGGGCGCCGCGCACGGCCCGCACGGCGGCCTTCGCCAGCGGGTTGCCGTGCTCGCCGGCGACGTAGGCGTCGGCCTCCTCGCCGGTCGGCCAGGCCAGCCGCACGATCTTGCGGGCGACGGTGAACAGCTGGTACGGCAGCGGTCCGCCGTTGTACTGCAGGCCGTAGCGCTCGCAGGCCTCGCGGACCTCCTCCGACATCGCCGCGTAGCGCCAGGCGGGGATGTCCGGGAACAGGTGGTGCTCGATCTGGAAGCTCAGGTTCCCCGACATGATGTGGAAGAAGCGGCCGCCGGTCAGGTTCGACGAGCCGAGCAGCTGGCGGACGTACCAGCCGCCGCGGGTCTCGTTCTCCGTCTCCTCGACCGTGAACTCCTCGACGCCGTCGGGGAAGTGGCCGCAGAAGATGATCGAGAACGTCCACAGGTTGCGGACGACGTTGGCGCTGGCGTTGCCGGCCAGCACCAGCGGGAAGAACGGCCCCGCGAGCGCCGGGAACAGCAGGTAGTCCTTCGCCGCCTGCTTGCGGACCTTGCGCCAGATCGCCTGCAGCATCGGCAGCCGGGCCTTCATGTCCCAGCGGCCGTAGCGCAGGTCCTCGGTCTCCAGGTCGTGCAGCGCCACGCCGTACTCGAACAGCAGCGCCAGCAGCGACGCGTAGACCGGGTTGCCCAGGAAGTACGGCTCCCACGGCTGGTCGTCGCTCATCCGCAGGATGCCGTAGCCGACGTCGCGGTCCTTGCCCACGATGTTCGTGTGGGTGTGGTGCATGTAGTTGTGGCTGTGGCGCCACTGGTCCGCCGGGCAGGCGGTGTCCCACTCGAAGGTGCGGCCGTTCAGCTCCTCGTCCTGCATCCAGTCGTACTGGCCGTGCATGACGTTGTGGCCGATCTCCATGTTGTCGAGGATCTTCGACGCGGAGAGGGCGGCGACGCCGGCCAGCCACAGCGGCGGGATGAAGCCCAGCTCGAGCGCGACGCGGCCGCCGATCTCCAGCCGCCGCTGGGCCTTGATGATCCCGCGGATGTAGTCGGCGTCCTGCTGGCCGAGGTCGGCGACGTGCTTGGCCCGGATCGCCTCCATCTCGCGGCCGAAGGCGTCCAGGTCCTCCTGCGAGAGGTGGGGGACGGCGGCCAGCGGCGGGTTGGCGACCCGCCGCGAGGGGTCGATCCGGCGGCGCTCGGCGGCCGGCTCGGCGCGGTCGGCGGTGGCCTCGCGGTCGGGGGCGCTCGGCGAGAGCGGCGTCTCCGGGTCGAGGGCGGGGACGAAGGTGGCGGTGGGCGTGCTCATGGCGATGCTCCGGGGTCGTGCGTGCGGGGAAGGGGGTGGCGGCTACAGGTCGAGCGTCACGTCGCCGACCGGGGCCGAGACGCAGATCGCGACCTCGTCGCCGGGCGCGCCGTGGACCTCGCCGGTCAGCGTGCTGCGGACCCGGCCGTGCTCCAGCCGGCAGACGCAGGTGCGGCAGATGCCCATCCGGCAGCCGTGGACGGGGGTGAGCCCGGCGTCCTCGGCCTGCTGCAGAAGGGTCCGGCCGGTCGCCTCGACGGTGGTCCCACTGGCGGCGAAGGTGACCTCGCCGAGCTGGTCGGGATCCAGGTCGGGCAGCTCCGGCGGGGCGAAGTGCTCGTAGCGAAGGGGGGTGGTCAGCTCGTCCTCGGCCCAGATCGTGCGGACCGCCTCGACCAGCGCGCCGGGGCCGCAGACGAAGGCCGCGGCGTCGCGGTCCTCGGGCAGCGCGGCCCGCAGGTGCTCGCGGTCGAGGTGGCCGCGCAGGTCGCCGCGGTCGTCGCGGGTGTGGGCGCGGAGGACGGTGACGTTCGGGTGCCGGGCCTCGATCCCCGCCAGCTCGTCGGCGTACAGCAGGTCGTCGGCGGTGCGGACGTAGTGGAGGAAGCTCACCTGGCCGGCGTAGCCCTCGTCGGTCAGCGTCCGCAGCATCGAGAGCACGGGCGTGATCCCGCTGCCGCCGCTGATCAGGACGATCCGGCCGGGGCGGGGGACAGGGAGGACGAAGTCGTCGCCCTGGGGCAGCGAGAGCCCGACGAACTCGCCGACGCGGGCGTGGCGCTTGAGGTGCTGGGAGACGATCCCCTCGGGGTGGGTGCGGATCGTCAGCTCGACCGTCCGTGCACGAGTGTCCGCCGAACCGGAGGGCGAGTAGCAGCGCCGGTGGCGGACCCCGTCGATGTCGACCGACAGCTCGACGTGCTGGCCGGCGTGGAAGCCGGGCCAGGTGACGGTCGGGCGCAGCGTCAGGGTGACGCTGTCCGCGTTCTGGTGGCGGACGTCGACGATCTCGCCCCGGATCCGCTTGACCGCCCAGTCCGGGCGCAGCAGCTCCAGGTAGTGATCGACCGTGTGGGGGCCGGCGAGGGCGTCGGCCAGCGGCGTGTCGAGCAGCCGCTGGGTGAGGCCGCGGCGGCGATCGCGGCGGGCGGCGGAGGGCGGGGCGGTGGCGGAGGGCGTCATCGGCGGATGCGTTTCGGTGCACAAGTGTTCGGTGAACAACTGTGCACGAAGGTAGGCGTCCTTTCGCTCCGGGTCAAGCGATCCGTACTCTGATGTCGGTGACATCGCGCACACCGAGATCCCGCGGGGGACGGTCGAGCAGCGGCCACGGGCGCTCGCGCTCGTCCCGGGGAGAGCTGGTTCCCCACGAGGCGGACGAGAGCCTGACGCGCCAGGAGCGCAAGCAGCGGACGCGCCAGGCGCTGCTCGACGCGACCCTCGAGCGGCTGGAGGACCACAGCTTCGGGGCCCTCAGCCTGCGCGAGGTCGCGCGCGAGGCGGGGATCACGCCGACCGCGTTCTACCGCCACTTCGAGTCGATGGAGGACCTGGGCCTGGTCCTCGTCGACGAGTCGTTCCGGTCCCTGCGCGAGATGCTGCGGGCCGGACGGTCCGAGGTCGCGGCGCCCGGCGACGAGATCCGGGCCTCGGTCGCGATCCTCGTCCGCCACGTCCACGAGCACCGGGCGCACTTCCGCTTCATCGCCCGCGAGCGCTCGGGGGGCAGCGCGGCGCTGCGCACCGCGATCCGCCACGAGATCCGGCTGTTCTCCAGCGAGCTGGCCACCGACCTGGCGCGCTACCCGGTGCTGCGCGACCTGCCGACCGCCGACCTCCAGATGATCGCCAGCCTGATCGTCTCGATGATGGTCTCGGCGGTCGAGGCGATCCTCGACGCCCCGCTCGACCGCCCCGAGGTCGAGGACGAGATCCGCACCACGGCCGAGCAGCAGATGCGGCTGATCGTGCTGGGGGCGTTGCAGTGGCGGGCGGCGGGGTAGGGGGCGCGATGTGCGGGGTGGCCTGCGGGGGCGGTGGCAGCTCGTGGTGCTGAGGGGACGCTCGTTCCCGTCGTTCGGTCTGCTGCTGCCGCTGGCGGTGCTCGGCTTGGGGGCGGTTGGACAGGTGCTGGTCTGGATGGACCGTGCCCAGCCGTACCGGTGGTCGGTGTGGGCGCTGCTGGTGGTGATGGCGATGATGGTCTGGGAGCGGCGCGGCGAGCTGCGCCGGATCGGGCGACGGGTGGACGCCGAGGGGCCGGACGCGGGGGCGCCGGGCGAGGGACGGGACGGCGCGGTCGGATGACCGCGGCGGTGCGCGCGGTCGGGCGCGAGCTGCGGGACCAGTGGTGGATGCCGCTGATCCTGGCCGGGCTGCTCTACGACCTCTCGGACCGTGGGGTCAGCGCGCTGCGCGTCGCCGCTGCGGCCGTGCTCGGGGCGGTGATCCTGCTGCGCCTGGTCCTGCTGGCGACCGAGGCGGCGGCGGGCCGGCTGGCGGTCGAGGAGCCGACCGTCGCGAAGGGGCAGGAGGGCGATCCGGAGGACGCCGACCTCGAACGGTGGTGGGGCGACGCCGAGAAGACGTTCTGGAGCGGGCTCCTCGCGCTGGCCTCCTACGGCTTCGTCGTCGAGGCCTACGTGGTCAGCGACCACGGCGGGTGCCGGACGGCGGCCTTCGTCGCCCTCAGTGCCGGGATGGTGCTGTACGTCGTCGTTCCGGGGCTGCGCACCGGCCGACGGGCGTGGCGTCTGTGGCGGGCCGGTCGCGGTCCCGGTCCCGGGAACCCGCACCCGGATCGCGCCTGAGCGGCAGCCGGCAGCCGTCCCCATTCCCGTACGTTTGACGAGTTCCGTGGACGGGGCCGTCTCGGAGGCGTACGGTGTCGCCGCCGCTTCGTGGATCCCCCACGGCCTCAGGGAGGGGCCGGTCGCGGAACGGCAGCAGAGGAGAGCTGCGTGTCGAACGTCTCATCCCGCGCCGGGCGCTGGTCCTTTTCGCGGTGGCTGCTGGCCGCCGTCGTCGTCCTCACCGCGAGCCTGGTCCAGGCTTCTGCCGCGGGGGCCTACGGCATCAAGGAGTTCACCGGCACCGTCGTCCGCCCGGACGGCACGACCTATGCCGATCTGGCCGGCGAGCATCCCTACGCCGGCATCGTCGACTTCACCTTCGATGCCGACGGCAGCGGGGCGCCGGTCGGCAACACGAAGGACATCCGGGTCGACATCCCGCCGGGCCTCGTGCCCAACCCCGAGGCGTTCGCGCGCTGCACCGATGCGCAGTTGGGCGCGCAGAGCTGCCCGGTCGCGTCGCAGATCGGGACGCAGGAGCTGACGGTTCGCGCGTCGACCATCCTCGGCCCACAGACGCTGCAGTTGAAGCTCCCGCTCTACAACATGACGATCGGCAACGATCAGGTCGCGCGGTTCGCGTTCAACCCGAAGTCGGCACCGGCTGCGAGCCAGGCGACGGGCGATACGTCGCCGGTGCAGATCGTCGGCGGGATGCGCGACACGACCGACGGTGGGCTCTTCTTCACCATCAGCAACCTGCCGACCGATCCAGCGGTGGTGCGGTCGAAGCTCTCGTTCTGGGGCACGCCGGGCCTGACAGCCCACGACGGCGAGCGCGGCGAGTCGTGCACGTACTCCGACAACCTTCTGGTGAAGGCGGCGATCGCCCTCGACGGCGGGCCCTGCAAGAACGGCGGGAAGGTCGTCCCCAACAAGATCACCCCCTTCCTCACCAACCCGACCCGCTGCGCCGGCCCGCTGACCACCCGGCTGAAGACCATCTCCTACGCCGGCGAGGAGCGGAACGCCAGCTTCGACACCCCCTACGGTGCCCTCGACTGCGCCGGCGTGCCGTTCGCGCCGACCGCCGTCTTCGGTCCCGGCAACGTCGGCAACGACGAGCCGCTGCCGCTGACCGTCGGCCTCCGCGTCCCGCAGTCGACCTCGACCGCGGTCCGCGGCTCGGCGCACGTCGACCGGGTCGCCGTGACCCTGCCGCCCGGCACCACCCTCAGCCCCTCGGGCGCCAACGGGCTGGAGACCTGCTCCGACGCGCAGTTCGGTCGCGGCACCCACAACCCGATCGCCTGCCCCGCCGCCTCGAAGGTCGGCACGGCGCAGATCACCACGCCGCTGCTGCCCGACCCGCTCGTCGGCACGCTCTACGCCGGCGATCCGAAGCCGGGCGACCGCTACAGGCTGCTGCTGGTCGCGAACGGCCGCGGGATCAGCCTGCGGCTGGTCGGCAGCGTCCAGCCCGACCCGGCCACCGGCCAGCTGACGACGGTCTTCGACCACAACCCGCAGCTGCCCTTCACCGCCTTCGACCTGAGCTTCGACGGCGGTCCGCGGGCGATCGTGGCCAGCCCGCAGAACTGCGGCGCCGCCACCGGCAGCGTCCGCTACGGCGGCTGGTCCGGCGCTACCGTCGACGCCACCGCGGGCTTCACCGTCGGCGGCTGCGACGAGCCCTTCGCCCCGACCCTCGGCGCCGCCACCGGCTCGGCCAAGGCCGGCGCCTACGCCCCGCTCACCGTCGGCTTCACGCGCGGCGATGGCCAGCCGTTCCTCAGCCGCGTGCGGGTCGACCTGCCGCCCGGGCTGCTGGCCAAGATCAAGGGCGTTCCCCGCTGCGGCGCGGCCCAGATCGCGCAGCAGGCCTGTCCCGAGACCAGCCGGATCGGCACCGCCTCGGTCCAGGCCGGGCCCGGCCCCGCGCCGTACCCGCTCTCCGGCCCCGTCTACCTGACCGACGGCTACCGCGGCCAGGCCTTCGGCATGGTCACGATGATCCGCGCGATCGCCGGCCCCTACGACCTCGGCACCGTCGTCGTCCGCCAGTCGATCGGGATCGATCCGAACGACGCCCACGTGATCGTCGAGAGCGATCCGCTGCCCCAGATCGTCGAGGGCATCCCGCTGCGGCTGCGGCAGCTGCAGCTCGCCGTCGACCGGCCGCGGTTCGTGCGCAACCCGACGTCGTGCAGCACCGCGCCGGTGCGGGCGACGCTCGGCGGGATCGACGGCGCCAGCGTCCAGCGGGCCGCCGACCTGGCCTTCGGCGACTGCAAGGCGCTGCGGTTCACGCCCAAGATCGCCCTCCGGTTCAGCGGTCGCAAGCAGGCCAAGCGGCTGCAGCACACCGGCGTCACGGCGATCGTCACCCAGCCCGACAACCAGGCGGCGATCCGCTCGACCAGCGTCGCGCTGCCGACGGCGGTCTCGCTCGCCGCGAGCAACGCGAAGAAGCTCTGCGAGTACGACGACGCCCAGCGCGACGCCTGCCCGAAGGACTCGATCGTCGGCTCCGCCAGCGCCGAGACGCCGATCCTGGCCAAGCGGCTGCGGGGCCCGGTCTACTTCGTCAAGGGCATGCGCACCGATCCGAAGACCGGCGCCCGCGTGAAGACGCTGCCGCACCTGTTCGCCCCGCTGCGCGGCGAGGCGACGATCTACGTCCGGGCGATGTCGGCCCTCAGCCGCAACCGGCTGGTGACGACCTTCCCGTCGCTGCCGGACGCGCCGATGACGAAGTTCACGCTGACGATCAACTCCGGTCGCCGCGGGATCATCGCCAACACCCGCAACCTCTGCCGCTCGGGGACGCTACGGGGCAGCGTGCGGATCGAGGCGCACAACGGGGCCAAGCGCACGAGCCGTCCGAAGATCGGGCTGCCCTGCAAGAAGAAGACGACCAAGAAGAAGCGCAAGTGACGGTCGGGGCGGGTGGGCGCGGCGCCCACCCGTCCCGCTCTTACGGTCCTCTGTGACGGGGCTGGCACCGTGCTGGCCGTCGGCCGCGCACCGTCCGGGGGGACGGGGGTCGCGGTCGATGTCCTTCGACCCCCGGAGCCATGACCCGCCTGCACGACCTGCGCCGCTCGCCGTCGACGATCGCCCTCGCCCTGCTGGCGACGGCGCTGGTGGTCGTCGCGGTGATCGTGGTCGGGCCGGCCGACTCCGCCGACGGGGCCCGCGAGCGGGTCGTGACCGTCCGCCGTGGGGTCGTCCAGTCGACCGTCTCCGGCACCGGCAACCTGCAGCCGGCCCACCAGGTCGACCTGGACTTCCAGACCAGCGGCCGGGTCCGCGAGATCTACGTCCGCGAGGGCGAGCACGTCTCCGCCGGCGAGCTGCTGGCCCGGATCGACGACGCCAGCCAGCGGGTGGCGCTGGCCCAGGCGAAGGCCGCCCTGGCCACCGCCAAGGACCAGCTGGCCAGCGCCGAGGGCAGCGGGACGACCGCGTCGGCCACCGGCGCGACCGGGGGCACGACGGCGCTGGCGTCGGTCGGGGACGGCGGGAGCGCCGGCGTCGCGACGGTCGTCGCGCGCGCTGGGGCGGGGCCGGCGCTGACGTCGGTCGCGGGCGGCGGCGTCGCGACGGTCGCCGTGCGCGGTGGGGCGGGGCCGGCGCTGGTCCCGGCCGCGCTGCGCGCCACCACCACGACCACGACGACGCCGGGCAGCGGCGACGGTGACGCGGGCGACGCGGAGTCGGGGTCGGGCACGGGGGCGGGCGGCGCGACCGGGAGCGGGACGACCGGGTCGGGCTCCGGCTCCGGGACCGGGTCCGGGTCGACGGGTGCTGGCAGCGGCTCCGGAGGGTCGGGGTCGGGGTCGAGCGGCGGGAGCGGCTCCTCCGGCGGCGGTTCCGGCGCGACCGGCTCCGGCGGCGGCAGCGGCTCCGGCGGCGGCAGCGGGAGCGGCGGCGCCACGGGGTCCTCGGAGAGCGGCAGCGGCGGCGGCGCGGGCTCCGGCGGCGGCCGCGGCGCGTCCAGCGG